>SVIE01000010.1 GCA_015069625.1 Clostridiales bacterium
TTTTTAGCAAGAAGCAATACGTCTGCACCAATTTCAGTTGCACGAAGTGCCGCTGCCGTATCCGTTGTGAAATATGGGTTACCCGTTCCGCAAGCAAAGATAACTACTCTACCTTTATCAAAGTGGGCAAGTGCCTTTCTTAAAATATAAGGCTCTGCAACACGAATAATGGTGAACGCCGTTTGCACTCTCGTTGGAACGCCCTTTCTTTCAAGCGCATCCTGGATTGCAAGTGCGTTAATTGCCGTTGCAAGCATACCCATGTGGTCTGCCGTTGCCCTATCCATTTCCGTACCTTGTCTGCCACGCCAGAAGTTACCACCACCGACAACGATACCTACGTCAACACCAAGTTCTCTTACTGCAATAATTTGATCAACCATTTGTCCTAGAACTTGTTCGTCAATACCGTTTTTCTTTTCACCTGCAAGTGCTTCACCAGAAAGTTTAATAAGCACTCTTTTGTAAATCGCCTTTGCCATTATATTCTCCTTTCGTATCCTAAAAAGGATACGACACATACTTTTCAATTTATTATTTTAACACAAATAATTCCGTTTGTCTATACGTAAACTAATCAACCTAACATTTTTTATAAAAAAAGCACTCTAAAAGAGTGCTTTTTCGTCATTATCATTATTCTTTAAATTAAAGTGGCTGTTCAGGTAGCGTTATACCTGAGAATTGTACGTGCACCGTACAAGTAACAGAGATTACGTCAGTACCATAACGCACGTCGACTTTAATCTTAGTTTCACCGTTTGCAACACCCGTTACAAGTCCAGAATTACTTACGGTTGCAACACTTGAATTTAACGAAGTCCAAATAATTTCGTCTGGTGTGCCTATTTCGTGTGTGAATTCAAGTTGACAAACTTTGTGGTCGCTTGAAACGTTTGAAAGCGTGATTTCAGTATAATTAAGAGCAAGACTTGATACAGTTATCACACACGTTGCAGTATATCCGCCGTCAACGGTGGATACAGTAACGGTTGCAGTTCCCGCCTTTTTCGTTCTAACGTTGCCATTTTCGTCAACAACTAAAACAGTTTCATCATCACTGCTCCATGAAACACCTTGATTTGTTGCATTATTAGGTAATACCGTTGCTTCTAGTTTATAGGTTGCGCCCGCCACTAATTCCAACGTGGTTTTACTAATCGTTATACCTGATACAGGAATTACAGGCGTTTCATTATTCTCAACAATTACAACACATTCAGCAGAAAAACTACCATCTACCGTAGTTACAATAATCTTGGTCGTTCCTGCCGTCAAAGCAGTAATCACTCCGTCGTCCACACTAGCAACACTCCCTGCAAGCGAACTCCAACCAACGTTTTTATTGGTGGCATTAGCAGGTAATACGGTTGCAATTAAAGTTTCAACGTCGCCTATTTGCATAGTGATTTCACCCAAATTAAGCATTACACCTGTTACAGCAATAGTTTCAGGCTCTTCTGGCTCAGTAGGGTCTTCTGGTCCTACGGGCGGATCGTCAGGATTATCAGGATCGGTAGGATCTTCTGGAACTACGGGATCGTCAGGTTCATCAGGATCAGTAGGATCTTCCGGAACTACGGGGTCGTCAGGTTCATCAGGATCGGTAGGATCTTCTGGAACTACGGGATCGTCAGGTTCATTAGGATCGGAAGGATCTTCTGGAACTACGGGGTCGTCAGGTTCATTAGGATCGGAAGGATCTTCTGGAACCACAGGGGCATCAGGCCCATCACCTGGTTGGTCGCCAGGGTCTGTTGCCGTTACTGTTATTATACATTCCGCAGTAAAATCGCCATCAACCGTGGTTACGGTAATAACCGTCAAACCTGCACCAACAGCTGTAACGTTACCCGACATACTTACTGTAGCAACGTTATCATTTGCCGTATCCCAAATAATCGTTTTATCTAATGCGTCAGCAGGTTCAACAGTTGCGTTTAGTTTCAAAGTATCCCCTACTTCAAGCGTTGCGCTCTCCTTATCGAGAGTTACGCCTGTTACCGCAATATCGTTTGGTCCGCAAGCCACAAAGGCAAGCATGAAAGACATTACCATACATAATATTGCTGATATAAGAAATTTTCTTTTCATAAAAACCCCTTAAAATATTTTTTCCATTTTAGTATAAAATATTATACTACTGTATAATATCTTTGTCAATACTAAATTTTTTATTATTATCTTCAAAGGCTATTCAAATTATGCAAATGAAAAATAATTTTCTTGCTATAAAATTACTTATCATGCCTTACCCTACAAAAAAGGAACACCCCTAAGAAACACTTAGGGGTGTTGAAATCTATTCAACTAGAATTATTTTTTCATTTGCGCTTCTACTTCTGCAGCGAAATCGTTTGATTTCTTTTCTAAGCCTTCGCCCATTTCAAAACGTGTGAAACGTTTAACAGTAAGCGTTTTACCCATTTCCTTACCAACGTTTGCAACAAGTTTTTCAATCGTTAAAGAAGGATCTTTGATGAAAGCTTGCTTTAAGAGACAGTTTTCATCATAGTACTTGTTGATTTTGCCTTCAACCATCTTAACCTTAACCATTTCGGGCTTGTTTGCAAGTTTAGGATCGTTTTCGATTTGAGCGAGAAGGATTTCTTTTTCCTTTTCGATTACTTCTGCAGGAACTTCAGAAGGATCAAGATATAAAGGTTTAGCAGCAGCGATTTGAAGTGCTACGTCATGAGCAAGGTCGTGAGCCGTTGGGCAAGTGCAACCTTCGATTTCAACTAAAACGCCTACTTTTCCGCCCATGTGAATGTAACTTTCAACAACACCGTCTGTTACGTATTTAGCAAAACGACGAAGTGCAATTTTTTCACCGATTTTTGCAGTAGCAGCAACCGTTTCTTCATTTTTAGCAGCAACGAGTGCGTCCATGTCTGCAACGTCATTATCGCAAATATATTCAACAACACCGTTAACGAAATCTTTATATTGATCGCCCTTAGCAACGAAGTCTGTTTCACAGTTTACTTCTAAAAGTGCGCCTACGTTACCTTTAACTAACGCTGCAACAACACCTTCAGCAGCAATTCTAGAAGCCTTTTTAGCTGCCGTAGCAATACCTTTTTCTCTTAAATAGTCAACTGCCTTAGCCATATCGCCTTCGGTTTCGGTTAAAGCCTTTTTGCAATCTGCAATACCTGCCCCCGTCTTCTTACGGAGTTCCATTACGTCTGCACTAGTGAACATTTATAGTTTCTCCTTATTTATAAAATTATTCAGCAACCGTTTCTTCAGCAACTTCTTCTGCTTCGGGTGCGGTTTGTTCGCCCTGATTTGCTTCGATAATAGCGTCAGCAATTACAGATGCGATAAGTTTTACTGCTCTAATAGCGTCGTCGTTACCAGGGATAACGTGATCAACTAAGGTAGGATCACAGTTGGTGTCGGTGATAGCTACGATTGGAATATTTAAAGATTTTGCTTCTTTAACAGCGATATCTTCTTGATCGGGGTCAACGATAAACATAACGCCTGGGAGAGATCTCATTTCCTTGATACCGCCAAGGTTGGTTTCAAGTTTTTCTCTTTCCTTTTTAAGTTCAGCAACTTCTTTCTTAGGAAGAAGATCGAATTCGCCCATCTTTTCCATGTTGTTGAGTTTGTTGAGTCTTTCAATTCTTGTTCTAATGGTCTTGAAGTTGGTTAAAGTACCGCCAAGCCATCTGCTGTTGATGTAGTATTGTCCGCATCTTTCAGCTTCTTCTTTAATAGCTTCTTGAGCTTGTTTTTTCGTTCCTACGAAAAGAACACTCTTGCCCTGTTTAGCCATTTCTACAATGAAGGGATATACGTCTTTTTCAATGAGTTCAACGGTTTGTTCAAGGTCGATAATATGAATACCGTTTCTTTCACCATAGATGTACTTCTTCATTTTCGGATTCCAACGTCTTGTTTGGTGACCGAAGTGTACGCCCGTTTCTAAGAGCTGTTTCATTGTGATAACTGCCATAATAAATTCCTCCGTTTCTTCCTCCCCGACACCGTTTTTTAAGGCAACATTTTCCGCTATAAGTTTGGATTTTCGGAAAACACGAACGCCTTTTGGTTATTCGGGTGCGAATTTTTGCTTGTATATTCTAACACAAGAACAAGTTTTTTGCAAGGCTTTTTATATGCTTTTTAAAATTTAAATAATATAATTATTTATAACCGCCTAAAATTGTAGCGATTTCCTTTTATTTTTTGCACGTCTTTTAAGCAAAATAACTACTAAATAATTGCAACTTTTCACTCGTTTAAAAACAAAAAAAGCAGGTAAAAAACCTGCTTTTATGTTTGTTGTTTAATTTAGAGTCCAAGACGAAAAATTAGACAACGATTAATGTAAAAGCACCCACAGGAAACGAGTAAGACAAGGCAAACCCCCGAAGTTAATAGTTTACATATTAACAAGGGGTTTAACGATGTATTACGACGTTTATTGTGGGTGCTTTATTGATTGTTGATTAATTTAGAGTCCTAATTATTCAGCAACAACGGTAGCGCCAGCGTCTTTGAACTTAGCGATCATAGCGTCAGCTTCTTCTTTGGTTGCATTTTCTTTGATTACTTTGCCGTTTTCAGCAAGAGCCTTAGATTCAACAAGACCTAAACCGGTTACGTCTTTGATAACTTTGATAACGCCGATTTTGTTGCCACCAACTTCTTTAAGAACTACCTTGAATTCGGTCTTTTCTTCAACAGCGGGAGCTGCTTCAGCTGCAGGAGCAGCAGCAACTGCTACGGGAGCAGCAGCGCTAACGCCAAATTCTTCTTCTAATGCCTTAACAAGGTCATTGAGTTCTAAAACTGTCATGCTTTTAACTTCTTCAATAAATTTCTGAATGTCTGCCATTTTAATTTTCTCCTTAAATATCTTTTTTTGATGATTTTTTAATTTAATTTTTTGTTTTTAATTTGTTTTTCTCATTACTGAGCATTCTTTTCTGCTATTGCATTAAGCGCAATAACTAAGCCGCGCGGAATTGCACTGAGCACGCCAACGAAATTTGCGATGGGAGCTTGCATTGAACCGAGCATTTTTGCAATAAGTTGTTCTTTGGAAGGCATTGATGCGAGTGCTTTAACACCGTTTTCATCTACCCTGCCACCGTCAACGTATGCACTTTTAACAGCAACTTTGCCGTCATACTTTTTAACTGCATCAACGATAATTTTACTTGCACCAGTTTCATCTAAGCCGAAAGCTACAGAAGTTGGGCCGTTCAAATCTTCGTCAAAAGCGGTTACACCCAAATCGTTGAAAGCACGTCTAACAAGGGTATTTTTCAAAACTTTGTATTCAACGTTTTGCTTTCTGAATTCGTTACGAAGTTCGGTATCTTCTGCAACGGTAAGACCGTTGAACTTAACCAAAACAACCGACTTGGAATTTTGAATTTTCTCTTTGATTTCTTCAACAACGAGTTTTTTAGCTTCCTGATTTGCCGACACTATATTTACCTCCTTTTGAAAGATAATGGAAATGCCCTCGTACTCCGAGCGGAATACAAGGGCATACTAAAAGCCTTAAGTAATTTCCGCCTCGGTTGGTTGCGAACGAATCGCGATTAAACACCTACTGTCTTGGGCTATTCATTTTTGCTTTTTGATTATACCACTAAATTAAAGTGGTTGTCAACTAAAATTTAGCGTTAATTTTAACACCAGGGCCCATCGTGCTAGCAATTGCTACGCTACGGAGATATAAACCTTTTGCAGCAGCAGGTTTTGCTTTAACGATAGCTTCCATAAGTGCTTCGTAGTTTTCTTTGATTTTTTCAGTTCCGAAGCTCTTTTTACCGATTGGGCAGTGGATGATTGCGTTTTTGTCAAGTCTGTATTCAACCTTACCTGCTTTGGTATCTTTGATAGCCTTAGCAACGTCCATGGTAACCGTGCCAGATTTTGGGTTAGGCATTAAACCTTTCGGACCTAAGATTTTACCGATACGACCAACTAATCCCATCATGTCGGGAGTAGTGATGATTACGTCGTAATCAAACCAGTTTTCAGTTTGGATTTTTTGAATCATTTCTTCTGCACCAACGAAGTCTGCACCAGCTTCTTTAGCGATATCAGCCTTTTCACCCTTAGCAAGAACTAAAACTTTAACGTCTTTACCAGTTCCGTTAGGAAGAACGATAACGCCTCTAACCTGTTGGTCAGCTTGTTTTGGATCAACACCTAAACGAACGTGAAGTTCGATGGTTTCATCAAATTTTGCTTTTGCGCCGTCGATAGCGAGAGCAATAGCTTCTTCTGCTTCATAAAGCTTTGTTGATTCAATCGCTTTAGCGCTTTCAATATATTTTTTACCGTGTTTCATTTTCATTTACCTCCTGTGGTACGTTCGGGCATAGCCCTCCCACTTTATAATTAATCTACGATTTCTACACCCATGCTTCTTGCTGTGCCTTTAACCATGCTCATAGCGCCTTCTAAATCGGTAGCGTTAAGATCGGGCATCTTGAGTTTTGCAATCTCTTCAACCTTAGCCATGGTGAGTTTAGCAACTTTGTTCTTGTTAGGTGCTGCACTACCGCTTTCGATACCGCAAGCCTTTTTAATAAGAACTGGTACAGGTGGCGTTTTGAGAATAAACGTAAACGAACGGTCTTGATAAATTGTCATAACAACTGGGATAATCAAGCCGACCTGATCCTGCGTCTTTGCGTTGAATTCTTTCGTAAATCCGGGAATATTGATTCCGTGCGGGCCTAAAGTTGAACCTACGGGTGGACCGGGCGTTGCCTTGCCTGCGGGCAATTGCAATTTTACGATAGCTGTAACTTTCTTTGCCATAATAGTTTCCTCCATTTGTGGTATTACCGTTGCGCCATAGAAAATTTAACGCAACTCCCACGTTTTATAAAAGCGTTTCCGCTATTTTGTGAATTTAATTACACGCACGTGTACGTGTATATATTGTTTATGCGCACCGATTATGCTTCGGTGGGCGTGATTTTCTTAATTTGAACGTAATTTACTTCAACGTCAGTTGCACGGCCGAACATAGAAACGTTAACCATTGCTTTTTGCGTACTGTCGTTTTTAGATACCACTTTACCACAGAAAGATTCGAGCGTGCCGGAAATAATCTGCACGTCATCACCTTCAACGAAGTCAACGTTAACCGCAACGGTTGCGAGCCCGATTTTAGCAACTTCTTCGTCGCTTAAAGCCTGCGCTCTACCCTGTGGTCCAACGAATCCCGTTACGCCACGAGTGTTGGTTATCATAAACCACAAATCGTTATCATAAATCATCTTCAAGAATACGTAGCAAGGGAATTTCTTTCTTTCCACAAGTTTTTTCTTACCGTTTGCCTTTTCTTCTAAGGTTTCTTCGGTAAGAATACGTATATCAAAAATGGTGTCTTGTAAATTGTTGTTTTCGATGAGTTTTTCCAAACTGTCCTTCACCATTGCTTCATAGCCAGAATAGGTGTGGACAATATACCATCTTGCTTGTTCTTCACCCATAATTCACCTACTTCGCTAATGCAATAAGTTGACTCAAACCGAAATCGAATGCTGTAATAACCACCAAGAAAAGTAAAACGACAACCAAAACGATACCCGTACGTTTTACAACCTGCATAAAGGTAGGCCAAGAAACTTTTTTAAGTTCTGCAAAAGTATCTTTAAGCCTTGTCCCTAAGCGTTTGAAAAAACCGGGCTTTTTATCTTTTTGTTTAGTTGTTTTCTTAACGTCTTTTTTGTTGGCGTTATTATCGGTAGCAGGAATAAAATCTGCCTTTTCCTTGCTCATTAGGTTGAACCCCCGTAATAAAAAGATTTTCGGGCATACCCGAAATAGCCTTACTTCGCTTCTTTATGCGTAGTATGCTTTTTGCAGAACTTGCAATATTTCTGCATTTCTAATCTTTCAGCGTCGTTTTTCTTGTTTTTGTAAGTGTCGTAATTTCTCTGTTTACATTCCGTACAAGCTAACGTAATCTTAGCTCTTGCGCCTTTTGCTGCCATATTAGCACCTTCCGAACATCAAAAAATTACACCCCGTTAATCCGAGATGCTTTGTTATTTTACCAAATCAAAATTTTTATGTCAACTGTTTTTGCTTGTTTTATATAAAATATAAAGAAAATTCTTAGTCTTTTTTTGCCTGTGCGCTATATTGCGGTTTACCACACGATTTCACCACCATATCTTGTCCTTTGTTTTTTATGCCATCACAGATACTTTCCGATAGGTGCATAAAATTCTCCGTTTTTCGCTATTTCAAGTGTTTTTTTATCCGAAAGCGTGCAAATCTTTTCCCCCTTATCGTAAACTTGCACTTCGTTTACAGCGTCCGCTTGCATAAGTAAAACCATCTTCTTAACGCTTGCCGATTTATCGAGCGCAAAAATATTAACTTTCGCTCCGTTTTTAAGCCTGTTCTCCGATACACCCAAAAACGTCCTGACGTATGAATTTTGCCCTTTTGCTTCTAGCGTACCAAAAAGCGCAAAAAGTGAAAATAGTAATAGCGTTACGTTAGGCGTAAAAAAGAGCGACGTTATAAAAAGCCCAAGTAATCCTAAACTAAATATCACGCCTGAAAATTTGCAGATTTTCTCTGCCGTTTTTTCTTTTAGATAAGTTCGCAAAACAGCATAAGTTACACGTCCGCCATCTAGCGGATAAACGGGTATAAAATTGATTATCGCCATGGTTAAACAGGCTTCAACCGCCGTGTCCGTGTAAGCATAAAAAACAGGAAAAATCCACCACGTTGCAATAAAAAATAGCCCGACTGCAAGATTGACAAGCGGTCCTGCAAGGGCTATTTTAATTTCGTCTTTCGGGGCTATATCGTAACTACCGCCAGACACAACTGCACCAAACGGCATAAGCGTAATTTTATTTAGCCTATATCCGAGTTTCGCAGAGACGAGCGAATGTCCCAGTTCATGAATAACCGCACACACGGTATAAGTCATAAACACGAAAATTCTGCCCGTCAATGCAAAGTAAAACCCCAGAACGAAAAACAAAGGGTGAACGCTAAATTTTACACCGCCCATATAATACCCGACTCAGCAAGCGTGAAATCAGTTATCATGCTTCCGTTAGAGCCGTAAAAACAAGCGGTTGCGTCATCACTTGTAACGTATCCTACGGGAATAGTTGAAAGCACTTTACTGCCCACTTCAAAATAGACGTGGTCAACACCACTTAGCACCGTTTTGAAGTTGTCGTTATGCGTGATTTCAAGCATAAATTTACCGTCGTCTCCTTTTTCCAAAGTGGTTACCGTGCCAGAACACGGAGCGTAAATACTACCTTCTCCATTAAGCGCCATAACCCCGTCCGTGAGCGTTACGTTTTCAAGTTTAGAAGATGGTAAAACGGCAGTAAAATCCGAATAAATTCTGTTATCAACAGTTTCTGGCGTTTCAATAGTTTCCGCCTTAAACACTCCTGCAAAAAATGCGTTTATCCCGCTGTTTGGTAAAAGTGCAGAAGTTAAAAATATCGTTGCAACGAGCGCACAAATCACAAAAATTTGAACGCCGATTATCGAAATTTTTCTCTTCTTTTTTTCCTTGCCGTTTTTAATGCTAACAGTAGAAGTTTGTTCTGTTTCTCCACACTCTAACAAACACTTTTGAGCGTGTTTTTTGTCGCCATCTAAAATGGTTTCTTCCACCTTGATTTCATCTTGATTAATTTCATTTTCCACACGTGCCATTTCTTCATTATTAACTTTTTTAACAAGTTTTTCCTTGATGTCTTCTAGAAAATTTTTGCCCTTATTAACTCGCTTTTTAGTCGGTTGATAGGTAATATTGCAAGTGTTCACAGGGATTTCTAACATTTCTGCATATTGTAATTTTTCGTTCATGTTTATCTCTCCTTCCGTTATCGTTTGTTAAGATATATGATAGCACTTTGAAAAATATTACAATCGCAAAATAAAAACGACAAAACGCTTATACGTCTTGCCGTCTAATTTTTATAATTTATTAACCGTTAATAAGTTTATCCGTTATTTCATATCCGTGTTCAAGGAAAACACCCGTTGCCTTTGCATTTTCTTCCGTGTAAGATAAAACACCGCTATCCACCTTTTTATCACTTCTATAAATAACGTAAGGCACAGGGTCGGAACAATGCGTCATTGTGGAAATAGGCGTGGGATGATCGGGCGCAATTAGAAGAACAAAAGGTTCTCCACGTTTTTCTAATTCTTCCTTAATAGGTCCGACAACTAATTTATCAATCTGTTCGATTGAGAAAATTTTATGTTCTGCATCACCGTGATGTCCACATTCGTCAGGTGCTTCCATATGAATATAAACGTAATCCACACCATCTGCTAACGCATCAAGGCACGCTTTTGTTTTACCTTCAAAGTTCGTGTCGTAATTCCCCGTTGCGCCTTCTACTTCAATAACACGCATTCCCGTAAGTTTGCCTATCCCTTTAAGTAAATCCACCGCAGAAATCATTGCCCCTGAAATTCCGAATCTTTCCTTAAAGTTCTGCATTTTAGGTTTCGTGCCTTCCCCCCAAAACCAAAGTGAAGTCGCTGGGTTTTTACCCCTTTTAATCCTATCGAGATTTATCGGATGCTCTTTAAGAAGTTCAACCGATTTTTTCATAACTTCAATATAGCGTTTACCTTGTTCACTTGTTGGCAAATATTCTTTTATCGGTTTACCCGTAATATCGTGTGGGGGAGTCATATCCCCTGCTATTTCGCCCTTATCCATAACGTAACAATGTCGGTAACTTACGCCTGCATAAAGTTTGTTTTTATCGTCGTTTAACTTTTCCGCAAGATATTCGATTAAGATTTTCGCTTCTTCGGTGCTAATTTCCCCTGCGCTATAATCGACCATACTTTTGTCTTCAAAGTTTGCTTCGTTTGATAGCGTTACAAGGTTAGCCCTAGCCGTAACGTCGGTATCTTTAAGGTCTATGCCGATACTGCCTGCTTCAAGCGGAGAACGCCCCGAATAACAGTCTTTAGGATTATATCCTAAAACTGAAAGGTTAGCCACGTCGCTCCCTGGTTTCATTCCACAAGGAACGGTCTTCATTAGCCCCACTTCACTAACGGGGCAAAGGGCGTCAATATTCGGTTTTTTTGCAAGTTCAAGTGGGGTTTTTCCACCAAGCGTTGCTTGTGGGTAATCCGCCATGCCGTCGCCTAAAATTACAACGTATTTCATAATTTACTCCAGTCTATTTGTTGTTTGCCTTTATTTTTAAGATATTCGTTAGTTTTTACAAAATGTCCACAGCCAAAAAATCCGTTATATGCAGAAAGTGGGCTTGGATGCGCACATTCTAAAACTAAATGCTTTTTCTTATCTATAAGAGATGCTTTGCTCCTAGCGTTTCCGCCCCAAAGCAAGAACACAACCCCTTCTTTATTATCAGAAATCTTTTTAATTATTCCGTCCGTTACCTGTTCCCAGCCTTTACCCTTGTGAGAATTTGCATTATGCGCACGAACGGTTAAAACAGCGTTTAATAGAAGTACGCCTTGCTTTGCCCAACTGGTTAAATCTCCAAAGTCCAACGGCATTTTATCACCCGTTTCCGCTGTAATTTCCTTAAAGATATTTTTTAGCGAAGGTGGAAGTTCAATCCCCTGTGGCACGGAAAAGGACAGCCCCATTGCTTGCCCTTCGTTATGATAAGGGTCTTGCCCCAAAATCACAACTTTAACGTCTTCAAACGGCGTTAATTTAAGTGCATTGAAGATGTTATACATGGACGGGTAAATAGTCCTTTCGCTATATTCGGTTTTAAGAAATTTTCGTAAGGTTTGATAACTTTCTTTTGCAAATTCATCTGCAAGCAGGTTATCCCAACCGCCACCGATTTCAAGCATTTTCTTCTCCGTAACTTTTATTTTAATTATAATAACATTTTATTTTGACAAAATCAATATAATTTTATATACTTAAAAAAAGGTTTTTTATGAATATTTTAGATATATTTTTAATCGGCGTGGCACTTTCGATGGACGCTTTTGCCCTGACTATCGCCAACAGTACAACTTATAAAAATTCCCTAAATCGCAAAAAAGAGTGGGCGATGCCTGTAACTTTTGCACTTTTCCAAGGAGTTATGCCGTTAATAGGATATTATATCGGCTCGCTATTCTTTGGTTACGTAGAAGGTTATATCGGATATATTACCGCAGGAATTTTCTTTATTCTTACAGGTAAAATCGTGTTTGATATTATTAAAGATGCAAAAGCAGAAAAAAGCGGTGGTAACGAACAGGATAAAAAAGTTCACAAGTTCACCGTTTGGATATTGCTTATTCAAGCGGTTGCAACAAGTATTGACGCTTTAGCGGTAGGCGTTACGCTTGTTAGTTCCACTATTTCTATCTTTATCGCAATCGGAATTATTGCAGGCGTTACTTTCTTACTAGTTACCGTTGCCCTACTTATAGGAAAATACTTAGGTGTTGTTTTAGGGAAATACGCAACCTACGTTGGTGCAATATTACTATTTGCTTTAGCCGTTAAAAATCTCGTTCAAGCAATTATCTAGTTTTCCATTAAAAATTAAAGCCCTGTTTTTACAGGGCTTTTTGTTTGTTGTTTTTATAAAGTTATATGCAAGTTAGGCTAGGCTCGCAACATTAAAATCTTTGACGGGCTCTCCTGATTTCTCACAAAAAGTATCGAAGAACTTTTTGTGAAGAGGAGAAGCCGACTTTAAGTATTGCAAATTACCATACTTGGTGATTTGCTAACATCGTTGTCGTGCTTCGACGAGAAATAGAACGTCCGCCTTTACATAAATTTAAGGTTTAGATGCAAGTTTGGCAAGGCTCGTGAAGTGTTTCGGATGAAATTGACCTTTTTGGTCATTGAAGTCGAAACACGAAACAGTTAACGTAGCCAAACGTAGTTTATCATTTTTAATTTAAGGGTTAGATGCAAGCAAGACAAGGCTCGCCGACGCAAACGGATGAAATAGAACGTCTGTTCATTGAAGTCGTTTGCTAAGACAGTAACGCAGTATTGCGTAGCAGATAAGCCTTAAATTCTACTTGCGATTGCCTTTAAGAAATCCTTCGAATTTAACTTCTTGGGGGTTACGCCTTCTTTTTTGAATAAACCAACTAAGTCGCCAGTCATTTCCCCTGCTTCTATAGTTTCAATGGTTGCCTTTTCTAAACGTTTAGCAAAAGCAGTAAGTTCAGGAGTATTGTCAAGTTCACCACGTTTTGCAAGTGCGCCCGTCCAAGCAAAGATAGTTGCAACGGGGTTGGTGGACGTTTCTTCGCCCTTGATATACTTGTAGTAGTGGCGGGTAACCGTGCCGTGCGCTGCTTCGAATTCATAAATTCCATCAGGTGAAACTAAAACGCTTGTCATCATAGCAAGGCTTCCGTAAGCGGTTGCAACCATATCACTCATAACGTCCCCGTCATAGTTCTTGCAAGCCCAAACGATTCCACCTTCGCTACGAACGATACGTGCAACCACGTCGTCAATAAGCGTGTACATATATTCTATACCGGCTTTATCGAATTTATCTTTATATTCTTCTTCAAAAATCTTATTAAAAATGGCTTTGAAATTACCGTCGTAAATTTTACTTATAGTATCTTTCGTTGAAAACCAAAGCGGAAGTTTAAGGTCTAATGCATAGTTAAAACATGCACGTGCAAAGCTTGCAATCGACTTGTCGGTGTTATGCATAGCCATAACAACACCGTTAGAGTTAAAGTCATGAATAACTTCTCTCTTTTCGTTACCATTTCTATCCGTGAAAACAAGTTCTGCTTTGCCTTCGCCCGCAAACCCGTCAACAGCCTTATACACGTCGCCATAAGCATGACGAGCGATAACGATAGGCTTTTTCCACGTTGGGATATAAGGTGTGATTCCGTCAACTAAGATAGGTGCACGGAAAACCGTTCCGTCAAGCATAGCACGGATAGTTCCGTTAGGACTCTTCCACATCTTTTTAAGGTTATATTCTTCCATTCTTTGATTGTTGGGCGTTATGGTTGCGCACTTAACTGCAACACCGTATTTCTTGGTAGCGTTTGCAGAATCTGCGGTAACCTTGTCTTCGGTATTATCACGATTAACCAGCCCTAAATCGTAATATTCAGTTTTCAAATCAACGTACGGTTCAATGAGTATTTCTTTAATCCAGCCCCAGAGAACTCTGGTCATTTCGTCTCCGTCCATTTCTACAAGCGGAGTTTTCATAACGATTTTCTTCATTTTGTTTATCTCCTTTAAATATCTTATCTATTGTAGCATAATCAAATTTATTTTACAAGTGTTTTGCGCCCTTTGAACCTTTAATAGCAAGCAACGAAGTGCTGAATTTTTTAATGAGCGTACTTTTTATTGCATATTCTTTTTCCGCCTGTGCTATCATCTCGGTTAACATTACGGAAAAGTCAGATAGATTTTCGCAAAATAAATAATACGCCATAGAACCTGGAACGGAATTTATTTCGTTTACGTAAACTTCGCCCTTAGCATCTATAAAATAATCTATTCTAATAACCCCACTAAACCCTAATTTTTGATAGATTTTACAAGTCAACCTTTTGATTTTACTTGAAAGTTCGGGGCTTATTCTTGCAGGGAATTGACGCTTACCTGCCTTATATTTATCTTCAAAAGATAAGATTTCCGTTTTTCCTATCGGTTTTTCACACTCAGAAACCTTTATTCCCGTTTCACCCATATAGCAAGCGCAATTTATTTCCGTAAATCCAGAAAGCCTGCGTTCAATTATAGCCTTTTCGTCATACCGGAGCGCATTAGATATCGCAAGTTCTAATTGTTTTTCATTTTCCGCCACCTTTATCCCAACCGACGAGCCTAATTTTGCAGGCTTTACAACAACGGGAAATTTCACTTTAAGTTTATCAAGTTCGGAAATATCGCTTACCCCTTTGCATGGTAAAACCTTAACCCCTATTCCACGCAAAACGTACTTAGTTATCTCTTTATCCATTGCTAACGCAGACGGCATCACCGCAGGGGATACAAAGGGGATTTTATGTAAATTCAACTCTCCTATTAAACTTCCGTTTTCACCGTTCCCGCCATGGCAACAGTTAATTGCGCAAGCAATAGTTAAAAGTTCCTTTAATCGTTTTCCTTTTATTGCGTATAGTTTATTTTCACCAGAAAGCAAAGTTACCTTTTTTAATTTTGCTTGGTCTAGTTCTTTATACGTTTCAATATCGAAAAGACTATCGCCGGTAAACCACTCACCACTATCACTAATATAAATAGGCACGGGGTTAAACTTTTCTTTATCTATGGAATTAAGGGTTAAAAGCCCTGTTATAATAGAAACGTCTCGCTCAACAGATTCACCACCGAATAAAACAATAATATTTTTCAAAACAAAAACACCTCCGCAAAATTTCTTCGCTTTGGTGTCTTTATTTTTTTATCTTTTTAGTTATGCGTAGTTATCAGGAAGGTCATTTTCAAATAAAACAACGTCCCCTTCCATCATCATTTCGTTAAGTTCGGTGTTGCCCCTGTTGAGATTTTTAGAGAAACGTATATTATCCCTTGACATACCGTTTTCAAGCAAGCCGTTTATAAGCATTTCTGCGTTATGCTTACCGACGATAATAACCATATCCGCATGCTTTGCTAAAATCTTGCCCATTTCAAAGTTTGCAACGTTTTCTATTGCGCCAAGTTCCACAAGCCCAGGTGTAACAACGATTTTTCTACCATCAAACATATCTAACACTTCCATTGCAGAGTTAACGCCTTCTATGTTTGCATTATAACTATCGTCTATGATTACGATATTCTTGTTGTTCGGTAAAAGTTCCAACCTGTGCCCGATTGATTTAATTCTATTGATGCCCCTGCTTATTTCAAGCGGGCTCATTCCAAGTTGATAAGCAACCGAGGCGGCAAGACAAATGTTGCTTGTGCTATGTTTTCCCAAAAGCACGGTGTTACAACGCACCGTCTTTTCTCCATCGAAAACTAACTTAAACGTCGTTCCACGAACGTCAGTTTTAATGTCGGTGGCGGTTACGGTGTTTGCTTCCCGTTCAATACCAGCAATTTTTTTATTGCCTTCATACTTTTCCGCTAATTCTAAAACCGTGCTATTATCCGACGAGAAAAATGCAACGCCGTCTTCTGGCAAAGCTTCAATAAGTTCATACTTGGTTTCCTTAATGGCTTCTTCTGAACCAAAAGATTCTAAATGTTGTTGGTTGATACTTATTAGAACGCCGTATTGTGGTTTAACCATCTCGGCAAGTTCTTTTATATCTCCCTTTCCCCTTGCCCCCATTTCTGCAATAAACACGTCGTGCGTGCTATCGAGCTTATTAACGGTTAACGCAATCCCCATAGGCGTGTTATACGATTCAGGTGTGGCAAGCACTCTATATTTTTGAGAAAGTATTGTCTTTAATATTTCTTTTACGCTAGTCTTTCCATAACTACCCGTAATTCCTATTTTTATTACGTTAGAATGTTTAAGTTTCCATTTTGCCTTGTTTGTATAATGCGTTCTAACCATCCATTCAAACGGTTCATTTATGCAATAAGCAAAAAACAATAAATAGGGAATTGCTATCGGAAGCAAACACAAAATTGAATAACGCAATATTGCAACAACGTTATCACCTATAATGAACGCAAGGTAGTTCAAAAGTGTAATAAGTCCAAACGAAATTACGGCAAGCACTAAAGAATAGGTTATGCAAAGGCGCACAAGCCTTCTTGTCTTTTTAAGTCTTACCTTTTTATTTACAAAACTTTCCGTCTTAATATAGGCTAGCGCAAAAATGAAATACGCCATAAAGCCCATATATGATGCTATTCTTTCTCCAAGAATAGGCGCAAAACACATTGAAAGGACACAGAAAAACAAGAAGGCTAAAAGGCACAAAAGCATTAGCCTTGACTTATAATTCGTTCCGCTGTTTTTAAGCCACTTAAAGTATCTTTTGTAATAATAACCACCAAGTTGGTGCACAAGCATAAACTTAATTGACGAATAGAAAATTATTATCGCATTTACAATGGATATTCCTATATACGCCCAAATTAAATTGCCTTCGAAAAGTTGTGAAAAGCTTGTTGCTTCCGTAGGGAACATAACTCTTATCGGAGTAAAAACCCCTCTACCTCCCAGTTGAATTTTTCAGGGCAATCGATAAACGCAAAATGCCCTGCATTTTTTATAATTACTAGTTTACTGTTTTTAATGTTTTTATTAAACTTTTTTGCCATGTATAACGGCGTTTCTTTATCCTTGTTCCCAAAAATTATTAGCGTAGGATTGTAAATTTGGGACAATCTATTATCTAAATGTTCGCCAATAATCTTTATAAAACTTTCTTTCATAACAGGTGAAAGTGCAAGATAATCTTTTGAATAAAATCTTTTCAACTTTTCCTTTTTTATGAACAGTTTAAGCACCTTAAACGCAAAGCGTTTAACATGATATTTAACACTTCTCTTCGGCTTTAACCCTGCCGAACCCGTCAACACTATTTTATCAAATAATTCAGGATTTTCGCTTGCAAGTTTAACCGCAACCCTGCCACCGAACGAATGCGCAATAACGTGTGGTTTAACTAAGCCGTGTTCTTTTATATACGCCTTAACGTCATCACAATAATCGGAAAGCGAATAAGCCTTTTCCATTCCCTTATTACTTCCAAATCCCTTAAAATCAGGCGCAAATACGGAAAAGTTTTTGCTAAAATATTCCGTTTGATATATAAAACTTTTAGAATCTGCAAGATAGCCGTGTAAAAACAGTATCTGTTTTTCTTTCGTGCTAAAATTTGCAACTTGAAAAATGATTATATCTCCCTTGCCATAATTATAGCGTTCGAGCCGTCCTGATAATATTTTTTTCTAATAGATATACGCTTAAATCCTGCTTTTTCATACAACGCTATTGCGTTTTCGTTAGTTTCTTTTACTTCTAATAAGGTTTTATTTAATCCTTTTTCACAGATAAAGTTAAGTGCCTTATCAACTAGCGTGTTCGCAATTTTTTGACGTCTAAAATTCTTATCAACGTAAACGCTTTCAATGTCTGCAAAATCTGCGCTTAACGTTATTCCGATAAACCCTATAAGTTCACCTTTTTCTTCCATACCAAAAGCATGAAATCTGCCTTCGTTAAATGCGGAAACAAGCATATCTTTATTCCAACCGTCGCTAAAATCACCTTCGTAAAGGCAAATTATACGGCTAGCGTCTAAAATGGAAAGTTCAACGACTTTCATCGACCTTCCTCCGCTTGACTTTTTCTTATGTATAGCGGAACGAGTGAATTTACGTCTTGATTAACTTGGTCTTTTTTATATTCTACCGCTTGAATAAATCCGTCTGCAATAGAAACTACTTCGCTATCTATTCCGTCAATTTTTTCCATCGTCAAATATTTATATTCCTTACCTAACGATAAAAGTTCCGCTTTATCAATAAATTTCGGTGGATAAGTTACCGTTAAATCTTTATATCCACAAACGTAAAAACTGTTATGCTTAGCGTCGATAACGGCAAGATAATCGCCTTGCTTTTTATTATATGTGATAGTATCGAAGGAAGTAACCGATAAACAGGGCTTATTAAACGCCATACAAAGTGCCTTTACCGTTGCGACGCCAATTCTAATCCCCGTGAACGAACCCGCCCCCACAACACACGCAAAAAAATCCGCACTTTTCAAATCGAATTCCGCTTCTTTAATTAATTTTTCAATCGCAGGCATAACCGCAACAGAGTGGTTTACCCCGCAGTTTTCATCATGATAACGGAAAACTTCACCCTTTTTACAAACGATAATGGTTAAGTTTTTTCCACTTGTATCTACGCCAAGATAGTTCATAAAGTTATCCGCCTTTTGTTTTTGCCTATTTTTTCTATATTTACCCTTTTTACGTTTTCGGGAAGAACGTCCTTAATATTTTCCGACCATTCTATAATACAAATATTTTCGCCACCGAAATAATCGGTTAATCCTAATCTTTCCGCATCTTCGCCAGAAGATAAACGATAGCAGTCGTAATGATAAATAAAATCACCATACACGTTGAGATAGGTATAAGTTGGGCTAACCACTCCGTCAAACCCAAAATAATCTGCCACGCCTTTTGTAAACGCCGTTTTGCCTGCACCTAAATCGCCAGATAAAAGCACTACGTCTGACGGAATAAGGGTTGACGCATATTCTTTTGCGATTTCAAACGTTTGCTTTTCGCTTTTAGAAATATATGCGCCCGTTTTATCTTTTTTAATCCCCGTACTTTCCCCTGCAATCATCTTTATAAGTGCAGAAACACGTTTATATAGCACAATCGTGATTATAGAAATAGACACCGTTTTAATGATATTGAACAATAAAATGTAATACCAAACGGTATTGAAAAATTCGCCTGCCGTTTCGCCCATATATAGTGGGAAATTTATGTATCTGTTTGCAAGCATTGCTAGCCCTGCTTGCAATACGCACCCTGCCGATAACGTCAAAACAACCGTCTTAAAGCCCTTTTTATAGTGATAAACTATGGTTGGTATAAGAATATATCCACACGTAACGACAAAGTTTGCAATCTCACCAACCCCACCCGTACTACTTTTAGTTATAAAACAAATAAGTTCCTTAACACCGCATACGGTTACGCCTGATATAGGGCCAAATAAAAATCCCGCAAGCGTGGTAAATACCGCAGAAAAATCGAGTTTTAAAAATCCCGTTGCTGGAAATATCGGAAACTCTAAGAAAGAAATAACGTAACTAAGTGCTGCGAAGACCGCCGTTCCTACAAGTTTTTTAGTTGTCGATTGTTTCATAAAAAAACGCCTCTTCTTCAAAGGGGCGTTTTCACAGTCAAATAAGCCAAGGCGAAACACCCTGACAATTCTTTTACCATCCGGACTATACCGTCGGTTTCGGAATTTAACCGAATCAACCTAATTAGGCTCGCAGACTATACTGCCGGTGGGGAATTCCACCCCGCCCCAAAGAATTTCTATTTATTTTTCTCTATTATACCACGTGTTTAATTATTTATCAAATAATTATCACACTTTCCCTTTTGTTTTTATTTGAATTTTAGCTATTAATATTTGTATAAACACTTATTATAAAAGGCGAATAAGAAACAAGCAAGACAAGGCAAATGCCCGAAGTTAAGAGCATGCATCTTAACAAGAGTTTTAACGCCGTATTGCGCCGTTTATTATTTGTCCTTTTTACATCTGAACTCCAAACTTCTGAATAAGTTCTTCGCAAAGACTTTCAAAATGCGCCGTGTAAACTTTATCCGCTCCACGCTTTAAGATATACGAAATCTCGTCAAACGTATCAAGCGAACAAGTTACCGCAAGTTTTTTATCCCCTTTGACGTTTGCAAGTTTCGTTACGTAGTTGCCAAGTTCTACCACGTCTAACTCGTCTGCTAATAGCGTTATGCAAGTTATTTTGCTATTTTTTGTTTCTTCAATAAAGGTTTTAATTCGTTCTGTTGGAAAATCGGGATTTATCGCAATCCCGAACGGATAATTTTTATATTTTCTCGCAAGGGAAACAAATTCCTTTTTAACCGCCACCAAGTTAGAAAGTTCAATACTCGCCGTTGGAAGCACCGCAACTATTCCGTTAGCCCCACGCCGAATGGCAACCGAAATATCCTTTTTAAGCCCACCTATCGTGCTTAATCCACAAGGTGCGCCAGCAAGCGTTAAAACAGAAACGTTTGAACTTTCAACTTTGTTTTTTATGCGTTTAATCACGTCAAAACAAATAGGCGAAAGCACTACGCCTGCCCCGTTAAATTTTTTAACGGTTGAAATTGCGCTCTCTATTTTTGCAAGTGATGCGGAATTGCTTTTAAAAGACTTTCCGATATTATTCATGAACGTTCTTATATACGATTTGTAAGTATCGTTTTTTAAGTCCTGTTCGGTTTTTCCCATCATATCGGCGGCAAAAACAAATTTATCTTCTTTGATTATTGAAAGGAATTCTTCCTTCCCTTTTTCTTCTTGAACGGGTTTTTCTTTTACTTTAACTTTCGTGGTGCGTTTAATTTTTTTGCATTTCATAATAAAAAATCTCCATACATCAAAATCTTCCGTTATTCAACAAATAATAAAACTAAAATGCATTTTTCTTGTGATACTATTTGTGAAAGGAGTTTAATATGTATGACGTTCTCTATTTAATGCAAAACGTTTCACCTGCGCTTGGGATTGCCCTTCTTGTTGCCCTTTTCGTGTTGTGTTTAATCTTCGTTATCGGAACTAAAATTTTATTTTTACAGATAAAATCGTATTTCTCGCCAAAACTTCCAGACGCTCCGCCCGTTATCGAAAAACCAAAACAAAAACGAAAAAAGATTCGCACGGTGGAAATTGACCCAAACGAAATCGACCGTGTTTATTTCAAAAAGGCTAATTAATTTCTAATCTACGCACAATTTTAATATTTAACTGTATTCGTGCCGTCGTCCCACAATTTTTCAAGGTGGTAGAAAAGCCTTGTTTCGTCGTTAAAGATATGCACAATAACGTCGCCGTAATCTAGCACCGCCCATCTGCCTTCTTTTATACCTTCTTTTCTAATAGCGGTAAAGCCTAATTTTTCCGCTTCTTCTTCAACGTGTTCTGCAAGTGAACGAGCATGCGTGCTAGACCTGCCGCCTGCAACGATAAAATAATCTGCCACGTCCGTCTTTTCGGTTACTTTTATACTTACTACGTCTTCTCCCTTATGGTCTTTTAAAAGTCCGCAAATCTTTTGTGTAAATTCTTTGTTTTCCACTTTATTTATCTCCGTTAATGTAATATTCATACGCATTTAGCGTTTCTACGTATATAGGCTTTTTCCTATTTAATAGATGCACCGTTTCTTCTTTTAAACATTCCTTAAAACAATAATCTAACCCTACTTCATATGCTTTTCTCAGTTCATCTACCCCTTGATAAAACCTATCTTCTTCTATCATGTCCGCAACGAAAATAAGTTTAGCAAGCGTGCTCATATTCGCTTTTCCAGAAGTGTGATATCTTATAGCGTCGATAATTTCTTCGTCAGTTATTTTAAGCACGTTTTCAGCAACGTATGCCCCTAAATACGCATGTACCACAGGTTCAGGAACACCTTCCGGCATAGTAAAATCAGGATAATCTTTGGGGTCTAGATATTTTGCGCAATCGTGAAGTAATGCAGACGTTTTAATCTTTTCTTCGTCAAGCGCTGTTTCTTTTGCCTTTTTAAGTGCCGTGATTATCACGTTTGCCGTGTGGCGAATACGCTTTTCTGTAAGCACCTTTTTTATAAACTTCTCATATTCACCACCAGCGTAAAGGTTATGTGTTTTAACGTACTCTTCTACCGCAGGGATACACACCCCTTGCAAACTGACGCCAAGCGACGAATAAATCCTTATCTTTGTGGAAGAAAAATCTTTTCCGCTATACGGAAGTTTTATAAAGGACTTATTAAACCTTTCTAAAAAATATTTTTCTTCTTCTATGTCGCTAACACCACTATTATCACGTCCACAAGCAACAAGCATGCAAGCAGATAAAATACGTTCAGGGTATCTCCACGTCTTAAAATCTTTAAGCATATCTGCGCCGACCAAAAAGAAAAGTTCAGCGTCAGGATAAACGGATTTTAAGTGTTCCATTGTTTGATAGGTGTAACTTTTTCCGCCCTTTTCAATTTCGTAATCGGAAACTTCCACCTTATCAATACCCTTTACCGCCAAGCGCAACATGTTTAGTCTATCAGTTGCAGGAGCAGGTGCTTTATTTTTATGCGGGGGCATAAACGTGGGCATTACTATCATTTTATCAAGTTGTAACGTGGCGATTGCCGATTTAAGCACTTCTACATGCTGTGCATGTACGGGGTTAAACGTTCCGCCGAATACACCTATTCTTTCCATGCTTTAATTATTGCATATTTTTTTAATAATTGCAATAAAAGAAGGTATTATTTTTTACTTTAAAGTTAATAATAACGGCAAAAAATCACGGCGGTTTTACTATGAAATTTTCTTTTGCCTTTATATCCGATTTACTATTTACGGCTTTCATTTCTTTTATATTATGCTTTGTTGCTTTCGCATATTTTTTGCCACGCAATTATTCTGTGCTTTTTTCTTTACTTTTAGCCTTGATTTTCACTATTTTATTTTTTCTTATCAAGGGTAAAAAAGATAAAACAAAATATCTTAGAAAAAAAGAACAGCGTGCCATTGACCAAACGATAAATGAAATTCAATTTCTGCCAAAAAACGAAATTATTCGCCTTTTTGAAAGGGCTTTCAAAAATAAAAATATCACTTATGAACGCAAGCGAAATTGTATATTTCACGTAGAAAACAACACCGTTTACCTGTTCAAATTCGGCTTTGAAACGGTTACAAAAGCAGACGTTTTACGAGCATACAACTCTTTTAGAAATAGCAAAGTAAATATATTCAGCGAAAGTTTTGCAAATGATGTAAAAGACTTTTCATTAAGGTTTGACGGCAAGGTTATACTTACTGATAAGCGTGGAGTTTACGAATTTTTAAAAGATGCAAATTCCCTGCCTGAAATTTCTTCTAGGACACCAAAAGACAACAAACTTAAACGTGCCGTTGAAGAATTTTTTAAAATGAAAAAAGCCAGAAAATATCTGGCTTTTGGGCTTATGTGTTTAGCCTTTTCGTTTGTCACCGTATATAAACTTTATTACGTGGTCTTCGGTGGCGTTCTACTTTTATTTTCCCTTTTATGCCGTATGTTTGGAAAAACTAACGAAACGGCTTAAAACTCTATGTGTTCGATTTTATTGTTTTTGCTTCTGCGGTAAAACACTAATTTTCTACCCGTTGCGCACACGAATTCCGCACCTAATTTTTCTGCGATTAAAAAACCAACTTCCTTTGGTTCTTCGCCAGAGTTTTCAAGCACGGTAACCTTAATAAGTTCTCTCTTTTCAAGTGCCTTGTCAAGCCCTTCTATAAACGCATCATTTACCCCTAATTTCCCTACCTGCGTTACAGGTTCAATATTAGACGCAAGCGAACGAAGTGTACTTCTCTGTTTAGACGTAAGCATAATTTTCTCCTTTGATTTTTATGTTTATTTAAGTGATGTTTTTATTGTAGTGAACGAATAAGATTTGGATAATGCAAAATCTTATGAGTGAACGTTAATCAATTAACTCAAATTCTTCGCCACCGATATTGATGGTGGAGCGTTCGTTTGCGCCCATCTTGCGAAGTTCGGTAATAACGCCACGGTCACGAAGAACTTTTTGCAAGTATGCAAGCGAGTTCATATCAGACATAACGACGTTTCTTTTAAGCACTTCAACAAGCGTGCCAACAACAAAGAAAGTATCCCCTTCTCTTAAAATCTCATAGGAAAGTTTTTCTGGTTTAACGTATTCAAACTCTTCAAATTCCATCGGCTTTAACGGGGGGAGTTTAGCAAGCGTCGCTATAATTGCTTCTTTAAGTTTATCTAATCCTTCGCTCATTATAGCACTAATGGTGATAATCTTTTTACCCCTACCAACTTTTGCTTTGAATTGCTTGATATTTTCTTCTGCGCCGTACATATCGCACTTATTTAATACGATTATCTGTTTAAGTTTTCCAACTTGTTTATCGTACTTTTTAAGTTCAGCGTTTATTTTTTGATAATCATCAAACGGATCTCTACCTTCCACGCCTGAAATATCAACAACGTGAACAAGCATTCTTGTTCTCTCTATGTGGCGCAAAAATTCCGTGCCAAGTCCTAATCCTTCAGAAGCCCCTTCAATAAGTCCAGGAATATCTGCTATCGTGAATTGCTGGTCATAATAATCGCACACTCCAAGGTTTGGCGAAAGAGTGGTAAAATGATAATCTGCAATCTTTGGTCTTGCCTTTGTTATCTTGCTAAGAAGCGTGCTTTTACCTACGTTAGGAAATCCAACCAATCCCACGTCTGCAATAGTTTTAAGTTCCAAAATAACACGTTTAGTTTCCGTTTTTTCGCCCGTTTGAGAAAAGTGTGGAGCATGTCTTCTAGAATTAGTAAACCTTGCGTTTCCTTTACCACCGTCACCGCCTGTTAAAACGACTTTTCTTTGTCCTTCTTCAAACATATCGGCAATAACTCTGCCCGTTTCTTTATCACGAATAACCGTGCCGAGTGGAACTTTCAAAACAAGATTTTCTCCTGCTTTTCCGAAACAGTTTTTAGGTCCGCCTTGCGAACCGCTTTCAGCAACGTATTTAGTTTTGTAATAATAATCTGAAAGGGTATTTAATGATTTATCCGCAACGAATATAATATCTCCGCCACGACCGCCGTCGCCACCGTCTGGACCACCTGCAACCTTACCCTTGAAATGCACGAAGGACGTAATTCCGTTCCCCCCGTCGCCTGCTTTAATTGTTATTAACGCTCTGTCAATAAACATATTCTCACCTTTTTACGTGTTTTTCACAATGTTCATTTATCGGGCAATTTTCACAGTCAGGTTTTCCTGCCTTGCAAAAACTTCTGCCAAGATAAATTATGTAATGATGCGCCCTTGACCAATCTTCTTCATCTATGATGTTCATAAGCGCAAGTTCCGTTTTATAAACGTCCTTCTCTTTTGCTAGACCTATGCGGTTAGAAACCCTAAAAACGTGTGTGTCCACCGCTATAGCATTACCCTTAAACGCCACGCTATACACAACGTTTGCAGTCTTTCTGCCAACGCCCGCAAGCGACCTTAATTCTTCTAGTGTTTCTGGAACTTTACCGTTAAACTTTTCAATAATATCTTTGCTTGCACTTAAAATATAGCCTGCCTTTGCCCTGTAAAACCCACAAGAATAAATCTGTTTTTCTAATTCTTCTTGCGAAAGGGTTAACATCTTTTGTGGCGTGTTATAGTTTTGGAATAGTTTTTCGGTAACCTTATTCACCCTTTCATCCGTGCATTGTGCAGACAAAATAACCGCAACTAGCAGTTCGTAAGGTGAATTAAATTTTAGTGCAGGCTTGTCCGTAAATACAAGGGATAACGCCTGTATTATATTTTTTGCCGTTTTTCTATCCATAATAACACCGATTACGGATATTTTAACATTAGACGCAAAAAATTACAAGCGTTTTCCGTATTCCTTTTTAAATGCTTTTTACAAACTTTCGTCCACCGATGGTTTTAACGTTAAAAAAACCTGCGTAAGATGCAGGCCTTGAGATAAAAATCGCACGTTTCACCGCCGATAGATACCTTGAAGAAAATTTCACCGAAAGCCCACAACCTACCCCTGCTTCTTTAGGGGTGTTCACAATTTCCGCAGGCACGGAATTGTTTTGTAAAAATTCGGCAAACCGCACCGTATCCGAACGGGAACGAAAAGCCAAGATAATATACTCCATAATTTTTCTCCTTTGCATATTATTAAACTTCGGGCTATACAATATAGTATTAAAATTCCCGTTACTTTTGTTACGGATAAATAGGAGAAATAATGATTTATATGGACAACTCCGCCACGGGCGGTTTCAAACCTAACGCTTCTATACTTTCTGCAGAAAACACCATGCGCTACCTTTTAGCAAACCCTGGCAGAAGCGGACACAGACTTTCACTTGTAGGTGCTCAAATAGTTTATGACACTAGAAAACTTTTGGCCGAACGTTTTAAGGGTTCACCGGAGAGAGTTATCTTTACCAAAAATTGCACGGAAGCATTAAACCTTGCTATTTTAGGAAGCGTGAAAAAAGGCGGACACGTTATAACCACCGTGTATGAACATAACTCTGTTTTACGTCCGCTATATTATCTTGAAAGTCAGGGGCTTATTTCTCTTTCTATCATTTCGGCAAAACCAGAAAACATGTTATCTGAAATTAAGTCCGCCGTCAATGAAAACACTTATCTTATTGCAGTTACGGGCGCATCAAACGTAACGGGCGACGTTATGCCGATAGAAGAAATTAGCGCATTTTGTAATTCTCACGATTTGCTGTTTTTATGCGACGGGGCACAAGCAGGCGGACATATAACTTTATCAGTAAATAACGGCATTTCTATGCTTGCCCTAGCAGGACACAAAGGACTTTGTGCTATTATGGGCGTTGGGGTATTAATATTAAGCGATAACGTAAACGTTTCCCCAATATGCTTTGGCGGAACGGGAGCGGATACTTTTAATAAGTTTCAGCCGGATTATTACCCCGAAAAATTAGAAAGTGGCACGCTAAATCTTCCTGCAATAGCATCACTTTTTGAAGGGGCTAGGTATGCACTTGATAACCTTTCTCTATTTTCAAATACACTAAAAAACTACACCGAAAAGGTTATCAACACTATTTCGGCGTATAACGGGGTGCGTTGTTTCTCTCGTCCTAATCCTTGCGGAATAGTTTCCTTTATGCATAACAAAATCCCTTCTAACGAGTTTGCAGATATACTAAACTCACGTTACGATATTGCCGTTCGTTCTGGCTTTCATTGTGCTCCGCTTGCACATAAATTTTTAGAAACGGATACCAACGGACTTGTTAGAATTAGTCTTGCCCCACAAAACAGTCAGCGTGAGATTGCTACTCTACTCAACGCAATAAGGGAAATAATTAGTTAAATCTTTTTCAGTTCTTTAACGATTTTAGATAACATACCACGTTGTTTTTGGTCTAAAAACGGAGAGATAGTATTTGCAAATTTATCAATATCCGCATTAGTAAGCGTACCTTGTTTTTTGCCTTTTTCTGCTTCTTGATATATGGCTTTAATAAGTTCCGCTTGACCTTTGCCGTCATACTGCTTTGCAAGAGCACTTATTATATTAAATAAATCCGTTTGATTTCCCGTGCCCGTGTTATTTTTTGAATATTCGTTAAAATCCATAAACTCCTCCCAAAAAATTTTTCAATTTTAATATATGAAAATCATACACTATAATGTTAGCGGTAAAGTTATGGAAATATTACAACAGTTCTTATCTTTTATAATTAAAGAATTTGGTTTAACAAATCTTGCGCCACTACTTAGCGGTTTAGGTAACGGCAATTTTAACTTGCAAAATTTCTTATCTAATTTGAAACTTGAAAACCTTATGCCTATCATTAGCATGTTTATGAACGTGCTAAATAAAAACCCGACGGAAACCGTCGGGATTTATCATGGGCTTACCCCTATTGAAAATATTGCCGATAAAGAAATCGTTTTAACGTTAAACAACTACTTTGGCTCAAATTAATTTGCAAGTACTTGCAACCCCCTGCTAATAGCCTGCGAACTAGTTACGGCATTTTCGCCCGTAACTACAATACCTTCTCCTTGGATGCACGTTTGCATATCAGGCCAGTATAATTTCGCTGTGGTAAGCTTAAATGCCCCGCCAGATGATAATCTATAAGTGGTTTGCATGATGCCTTTGCCGTACGTTCTAGCCACCCCTTCACTATTCTTTTCTATAACGAGATTATCCATTGTTAGCGTTCCATAATGAAGCATAGCCCCCATTAACGCTTCGGAAGCAGATGCCGTTCTGTCGTTCGCAAGAACGGAAATTTCTGTTACGTGAGACGGGAAATTAGTTGATGCCGACGTATACGTCCTATACCTTTCTCCCTTTTCTTTAACGTAGGTAATAATAGGATTATTGCTATTTGCATCCTTAACTAAAAGTGAACAAACTTCGGTTAAAACGGTCATATATCCGCCACCGTTGTTTCTTAAATCAAGCATCAGTTTACTTCTTCCACTTTCCTTCATATATTCAAGTGCCTTTTTAAACTGACCAACCATATCCCCTTCAAATGATAATATTTTAATATACGCCACCTTTGAATCTGTTATTTCACTTGTCATGGTTGGAATAATAGTTTTCTCTGGTTGCGCACCTTCTTCCCTTGACATAAATTTCATTTGGTTTTCAGAATCCAAATACTCGACATACGTCTTAACGTATTCTTCTTTTTTAAGCGTAAACGATTGAAGTGTAAATTCGCCCGTCCTTTCTACGTGCAAAGTAAACATTTCGTTAACTTTCATACTGTTAAAAAAGTCAATAACGTCTTGTCTATCGCTAAACGTCCACTCTTCACCATTTTTATCAATTCCGCCACGAAGAATATCCCCCGCCTTTAATCCTGCCTTATCCGCAGGCGAATTTCCGCTAACTGAAAAAACCACCGTCTTATTATCGCCATTAGAAAAGTTTACGCCCACCCCACTATATTGACCGGACGCATTATTTTTCACGTCTAAATAACTACTTGGGTTGTAATATGCCGAATATTCGTCAAGCGCTTCACGAATAAGCACGTTTGCAAAATCTTCTTCGGTCGATTCCACTTTTCCGTAGTAGTGCTGATTTGCAATACTAAACACTTGATATAAATCTTTAAGCGTTGGGTCCATACAAATGTATGAAATTAAATAACCAAGCAAAAACGAGCATATTATAATAGCCGAAAGAATTAGGGATATAAAAACTATTTTCTTTTTAGATTTCGGTTTTTCTTTATTTTTCATCATATCACCTATTTAGATAACTTAAACAATATCGTCATCAACCTAAACGTAACCGCATCAGAAAACTTTCTTAAATCAAGCCCCGTGTATTTTTGGATTTTATCTAGCCTATACGTAAGCGTATTGCGGTGCAAATATAATATTCTTGCCGTTTCCGAAACGTTTAAGTTGTTTTCTAAAAAGGCTTCTGCCGTATCCGTCATTTCTTTGTCTTCAAAAATCTCCGCCGAACGCTCTTGCGCTAAAATAGCAATATATTCATTCAGTTTATACTTTGGCATATCTTCTAAAATTTTAACTAGCGCATATTCGCTATACGAATGGATACCACCCTTTACCCCTAGCGTTTCCCCCATTCGCAACGCAGAAACCGCTTGGGCGTATGACGTAGATAATTCAAACGGGCTTTTCACCACACCACCTATTGAAATGGCAAGCGTTTCACCAAGTTCTTCATATACCGAACAAGAAAGATATTCACCGTATTCGGTAGCAGACGTGTAATCCTTACTATCTTCGTCAATAAATTTAATAAATGCACACTCGCTATCTTTTAATTTGAGCACATAATCCATGCCCCTATCTCCGTAACTTTCCATAACTTCAGCAAGATCTTCAAACTTCACGGCTGACGATAATGCAATAAGCATAACTAAACACGGATTATTAGGAACTTGAAATTTTTGCGCAAATCTTCTATATTGAGCATACCCCATTTCACCAAATATTACACGTCTTAAAAATTCAGATTTATCTAGTTTCGTTTCATTAGATAAACTATTTTCGGCAAGGCTCTTAAAAAGATATGCTATGGCTCGGTTGCTTTCCACCGCTCCTTCAATTTTTCCTATTAAATTCTCACCCCTAAAGAAAAACGGAAATACCGTACAATTATTTTCTTTATCAAAATAAATTTCATCAATTTCTGTATGCAAGTCTATTTCGTTTTCTCTAAAAACGGAAATCGACATCCCCGTTTT
>SVIE01000069.1 GCA_015069625.1 Clostridiales bacterium
CGATTTGATATCTTTTGGGGCGGGAATAAACGTTCAAAACGCCCACGAAATTAACGTAAAAAAAGAGTTTGTCGGTGGTAAAGTTGGGGATAAAATATATGCGCTTCCGTGGTGTAGGGGTGGATATGCGTTAATTTATAATAATAAATTAACTGACGGAAAATATAGTGAAAATGACAGAATAGTTATCGGGCAAAAAGGTTACACCGAGCCATTAGTATCACTTGTGTTAGAAAGTATAAAAAGCACCAACTTTGAAGTGAAACAACCGCTTGATGCTTACGTGGAATTTACGGCGGGAAAAACGCCGTATTTTCTAGGAACACAACGGGACGTGGTAAGACTTTCTAGGCGTGGACTTGAAGCAGGTATAATACCGCTTACAGAGTTTAACGATTTGTATCAATATATAAGCATAACGTCGGATGACGGAGAGAAAAAATATTATGCGGAAAAGTTCGTTGAATACTTGTTGGGCGAACAGGTGCAAAAAAGCCTAAACAAGATATGTATGATGTCTGTATTTTATAACGTTGAGTTTAGCGAATTAGGACTAAACGAAATGCAGAGTGTAAAAATCAGAAAAACCATTTCGGCTTTTAGTGATAAAAACGTGCTAAAAGACCTAACTGAAACGAGTAAATCTTGGCTAGAAACAGGGGCTGGGATAGAAGAATTGTATAGGAAGATACAAATTCTAAACGTGTGAAAAATTTAAATCAAAGTTAATTACTTTTTATCTTGATAAATATTTAAAATTATAGTAAAATGATATAAGGAGATATATGCGGACAAAAAATCCATTTTTTGATATAGGCAGAATATCTTTCACTCAAAACGAAAAGTTATCCGCACACACAACGCTAGGCGTTGGGGGGAAGGCAAAATATTATATTGAACCAGAAACTTTTTATTCGTTAATACAAGTTGTTCGCACGGCAAACGTTAAAAAAATCCCGTATAAAGTAATCGGAAACGGCAGTAACTTGCTTGTGTCTGATAGTGGTTTTAGCGGTCTAATTATAAATTTAAGAAGACTTAAAGGTATAAAACGTGTTGGAGATACCATTATCGCTTACGCAGGGGAAACGCTTAAAAACTTAATCACGTATTGTGAATATAACGGACTTAGTGGTTTAGAAGAATTAAGCGGAATACCAGGGCAAATAGGTGGCGTTACACTTCAAAATGCAGGCGCTTTTGGAAAAAGCGTTGCAGACGTTGTTAGTTACGTTAAGTGTTACGACGGAAAAATCAAAACGATAAAAAAAGAGAATTGCGGTTTTGGTTATAGAACAAGCGCATTTCAAAATAGCGGGCAAATTATATTATCAACGGCATTTACTCTTAAAAGTGTTGGCACAAAAGAAGTTGCGGATAGAATTTATAAAATTAGCGAACGAAGAAAGCGACTTCAACCACAGGGAAAAACGTGCGGTTCAGTATTTAGAAATCCGTTAGGTAAAAGTGCAGGCGAACTTATTGAAAGGGTAGGGCTTAAAGGTTTTTCAGTCGGGAAAGCAATAATATCTGAAAAACACGCAAACTTTATTATAAATAACGGCAATAGCGCAGAAGACGTATATTTGTTAATCGAATACGTCAAACAAAAGGTAAAACAACAACTAGGCGTAACGCTTATAGAAGAAGTGGAGAAAATAGGTAAATTTTTATGATTCTTACAGCAGATTACCACACACATACAACTTATAGCCATGGTAAAGGCACGGTTTTAGACAATGCACTTTCGGCAAAGGAAAATGCGCTTGAAGAAATCGGTATAACAGATCATGGTTTTTCTCACCCTGCATTTGGGCTTAGAAAAGGCAAACTACCGCACTTGATTGAAGATTGTAAAAAGGCCACCGAAGAAACGGGTGTAAGGGTACTTGTGGGTATTGAATCTAATATTATAGGCGTTGATGGAAAGGTGGACTTAAAGGAAAAATATTACGATAAATTCGATATTTTTCTAGCAGGGCTTCATAAACTCGTTATGTTTAAGCCAAACTCAATCTTTCAGTATGGACTTGCAAACTTGTTCTGTGCAACCTTAAAATACACGCCGTCAAAATCGCTTATCAAAAGGAATACGAAAGCGTATATAAACGTTATAAAAAACAACCCCGTAGATATAATAACACACGTAAATTTCTGTTGTCCTTGTGATCCTGTTGAAGTGGCAAAGGCTGCCGCAGATTACGGTACGCACATAGAACTAAACGCTAAAAAAATTCATTTAAGTGAAGAACAACTTTTTGCTGTTGGACAAACGGGTGCCAAATTCGTTATCGATTCAGATGCGCACTCTCCTAATAGAGTAGGGGAAATATCACTTGTGTTAGAACAGTTAAAAAAGATTGATTTCCCAACGGAGAACATAATGAATATTGACGGCAGATTACCCGATTTTCGTTTTAAGGCGTTCAAGGAGAAATCATTATGAACTTCGGGAAAACGGTAAAACAGGAGATTGCATCTAAACCGCCAAAAGATAAGTGTTGTAAAAAGGCATTTTTGTCAGGGGTTATTAGGGGGGCAAGCAAACTTGTTGAAAAAGACGGAAACCTTGCGCTTGAAATAACCATAATCGGTGAAGAAGCGGAAATGCTTATTAGGTCGTATTTAAGCATGCTTTACGGCTATGAAGTTAGAACCTTCAAAACGGTTGGGGGTAGAGCGAAAGACCTTAAAACAATCTTAACTATCGAAGGTGAAGAACTTTACGCTATACTCATTGATTTAGGTGTTTTTACCGATAACGGAACGGAAGTGTCGGTAAATCTAAACATGTACGAAGGGATAAAAAAAGAATGTTGTATCCGTTCGTTCGTAAAGGGGCTATTCTTATCTAGCGGTGGGTGTACGGCACCATCTGAACGTGATAGTAAGAACACAAGATATCATTTAGAAATTATTTTTTCTTCTTCGGTGGCGGCAGAACAGACGGCAAGAATTTTATTAGAGCGTGGCGTTCAAACAAGAACAATGCGTCGTAAAAGTAATTACGTTATATACATCAAAAGCGTAGAAGAAATAAACAACTTTTTTGCGTTTATCGGAACGCCTATATCCGTTTTAAAACTCACAGATCTTGTTGCAACGAAGGAGTTTGTTAATAACATAAATCGCCAACAAAACTGTGAACTTGCCAATATGGACAAGCAGATTGAAGCAAGCGGAAAACAGATTAGCGCAATAAAAAAGATTGAAAGCATAAAAGGATTAGAATACTTAAAAAACGATTTAAGGACGGTGGCACAAGCAAGGTTAACTAACCCAGAAGACACCCTTCCTCAACTTGCCGAAAAACTTGGTATAACTAAAAGTTGTATCAATCATAGGCTCAGAAAAATAGTAGAAATAGCAAACGAACTTTAAGGAGAAACGATGGCAGACTTCGTACATTTGCACGTCCACACGGAATACAGTTTATTAGACGGTGCAACTAGAATAGATAACGTTTTCAAAGCGTGTCATAAAAAAGGCATGCATGCTTTGGCAATCACCGATCACGGCAATATGTTCGGAACGTTATATTTTGCAGAGTGCGCAAAAAAGCAATACTTAAAAGCGTTAGAAAGTGGCAAAAGTGAAGAAGAAGCAAAGATGCAAGCGATTATCGGTTGCGAACTTTACGCATGCGACGATTATACCAAAAAAGACCAACGTGAATACGACCACTTGGTGCTTTTGTGTAAGAATAAAAAGGGATATAAGAACCTTATTAAACTTGATTCTATTGCTTACGTTGACGGGTTTTATTATAAGCCGAGAATAGACTATAAACTT
>SVIE01000011.1 GCA_015069625.1 Clostridiales bacterium
TTGCGTTGCATGTTCTTCGCGTCCTCTTCCGTAATCGCTTGCTGTGCCTTTTCAATCAGCGACAGCACGTCCCCCATGCCGAGTATCCGCGACGCCATTCTGTCGGGATAGAACGGCTCTAAATCGCCAAGTTTTTCACCAACTGAACAGAACTTAATGGGCTTGCCTGTAACCGCTTTCATTGATAGCGTTGCACCGCCCCTAGTATCGCCATCTAGTTTAGTGAGTACCAACCCTGTAACTTCTAAGCGTTTATTAAATGTGTCTGCAACTTCAACCGCAACTTGACCAGTCATAGAGTCAACAACTAATAAAATTTCGGTGGGATTTACTTCTTCCTTTATTTTTTCAAGTTCCACCATCAATTCTTCATCAATTTGAAGACGACCGGCGGTGTCGATAATCACCGTATCAAAGCCGTATGATTTTGCGTAACTTACACCTTCTTTTGCGATTTTAACGGGGTTGCCTTGCCCTTTTTCAAATACTTGACAACCTGCCTTTTCGCCAACTACTTTTAATTGATTGATAGCAGCAGGACGATACACGTCGCACGCAACTAAAAGTGGCTTTTTGCCTTGCTTTTTAAGGAGCATACCAAGTTTACTAACAAGGGTTGTTTTACCTGCACCCTGTAAACCTGCCATCATAATTACGGTTGGTGGGGTTGATGAAACGAAAAGTTTACTTGCAGTTCCGCTTCCCATAAGTTCAATAAGCTCTTCATTAACGATTTTAATAACTTGTTGCGTTGGGCTTAAACTCTTTAAGATTTCCTGCCCTACCGCACGCTCGGACACCTTGTTTACGAACTCTTTTACAACCCTGATGTTTACGTCCGCTTCTAAAAGTGCGATACGGACTTCTCTCATTGCCGTTTTAATTTCAAGTTCGGTAAGCCTGCCGTGTTTGGTGAGTTTACTGAATATATGATTAAGTTTTTCGCTTAAATTTGAAAATAATGCCATTTAATTATCCAAAATTTCGGTTATTTTTTCGCCTTGCGGATTAGATTCGTTTTTAAGTTCTTCCGCAATTTCGCCAAGTTTTTGATACTTTTGTGAAAGTTTTAACACACTTTCATATTCGAGAAGTTTGTTTTTTACCTGTTTTACTGCGTTATACACGCTTTGGCGGGTATTCCCTTCCGGCTCTGCTATTTCTGAAAGGGATAAATCGTACAAATAAAAGGACGAAAATATCTGCCTTTGCTTTTCGGTAAGCAAGCCTTTATACAATTCAAACAGTTTTACCAAACCAAAATCTTTTTCCATAAAAACCACAAGGTGTAAACCTTTTTTGATTTACACCTTGCATTATACACACATTTTTTTCGTTTGTCAACTATTTTTATAAGTTGTTTTAAAACATTCCGTTTATGAATTCTCTCGCATCAAAATCTTCAATATCATCTATCTTTTCGCCCGTGCCAACGTAAACAACGGGAACTTCTAATTCGTAAGAAAGCGATATGATAAATCCGCCTTTTGCCGTACCATCAAGTTTAGTTAAAATTATGCCGTCAATACCAACGGCATCTTTGAAGGTTTCCACTTGGTTATAAGCATTCTGCCCCGTGGTTGCATCAAGCGCAATAAGTTTAATGAAGTTGGCTTCGGGATATTCACGCTTTACCACCCTATCCATCTTTTTAAGTTCTTCCATAAGGTTTGCTTTGACGTGCAATCTTCCTGCCGTATCAATAATCAAAACGTCTGTTTTCTTGGCTTTAGCGGACGTTACAGCGTCAAATACCACCGCAGATGAATCTGCGCCTTCGCTTGACTTAACGATCCTTACTTTCGCCCTATCCGCCCAAACGGCAAGCTGATCAACCGCTGCGGCACGGAAGGTGTCCGCTGCGGCAATCGTTACACTCTTTTTCTCTTTAACGAATTTGTTTGCGAGTTTTCCTATCGTGGTAGTTTTTCCAACCCCGTTTACACCGATTACCATAATTATAGTTGGCGGTGTAACGCTAATTGGATCGGCATAGTTAAGCGTATCGAATAGTTCTTCTTTTAATAGGTTAACAACGTATTCTTTATCCTTACACTTTTCTTTTATTGCCGTATCACGAATTTCGTCAACAATCTCCATGGTGGTTTTTACGGATACGTCTGAAGATATTAAAATATCTTCAAGTTCTTCATAAAACTCTTCACCAAGTTTGTTTTTTGCAAACAAATCGTTTAATTTTTTTGCCATGCCGTCCCTTGTTTTAGAAAGAACGCTTTTTAATTTTCCAAAAAATCCCATACTAGTTAGCCATGTCTTTTATATTTTCCACGTCAGCAAGTTTAACAGAAACAAGTTTAGATACACCTTTTTCTTGCATAGTTACGCCGAATAATGCGTCTGCTCTTTCCATCGTTGCCTTTTTGTGCGTGATAACGATAAATTGAGTTTCCTTGCTGAAATTGAGAAGGTAATTTGCAAATCTATCAATGTTTGCTTCGTCAAGCGGTGCTTCAATTTCGTCAAGCACACAGAAAGGCATAGGACGAAGTTTTAAGATAGAGAATAAGATTGCAATTGCCGTGAGTGCCTGTTCACCACCAGATAAGAGTGAAAGTTTTTGAAGTTTCTTTCCTGGGGGTTCGGCAACGATTTCAACGCCTGCTTCAAGTTTATCGGTGGAGTTTTCATAATCAAGTTGTAATTCCGCTCTACCGCCACCAAACAATTCCTTAAAGATACGCTTAAAGTTTTCGTTAATAACAGCAAATCCCGCATCAAACTGCGTGAGCATTTCCCCACGAATTTTATCAATAGCAACCTGCAAGTCTTTTTCTGCCTTTTCAAGATCGTCACGCTGAATAACCATATCTTCATAACGTTCTTTGAGCGCTTTGCTTTCTTCAATAGCCGTTGCGTTGATTGCCCCAAGTGATGAACGACGACGACGTAAACGATTGATTTCTGCTTCGCCTTTTTTAGCGTCGTACCCTTCTTCCCTAACGAGTACTGCCGTTTCGTAAGTCTCGTTATAGTCTTCTAAAATGCTCTGTTGCATGTGTTCCAAATCAGAATCAATCTTCGCAAGGGCGATTTCTTCCACTTGACGTTTCTTTAATAATTCAGTAAGTTCTTCTAACGTGCTTTGACGGAGCGCATCACTTTGTTCGAGTTTATCTTTAAGTTGTTTTTTGTCTTCTTCAATACCTGAAATCTTAGCACGGATACCGTTGATATAATCTTGTTCTTCCTTTGTGAGTGCAGTTTTTTCTTTGCTTCTTTCAAGGTTTTTGATTATGTCTTCTGCGTTTTTATTGTTGTTTACAAGTCTATTCGTTTCATTTTCAAGCGTGGTGATAAGCGCAAGTAATCTACCGTTTTCTTCGCCAAGAGAATTGATGTAACTTCTTATTTCGGTAAGTTTTACTTGAAGTTCAGAGTTTTCTTGTGTTAAGCGATCTCTTTCTCTACCAAGTTCTTCCGTTTCCGCTTTTTGTTTATCTGCGCCAACTTTTGCACTTTCCCTATCTTCTTCAAGCTTTTTACTACCCGTTGAAACTTTTGCAAAACTTTCGTCGAGTTCAGAAAGTTTAACACCAAGCGTTTCAATAAGTTCCGTGGTGCTTTCAATTTCTCTACCGAGTTCGCTTAGGCTTCGTTCGTAAACGCCTTGCTTTTCACGTTCTAACGCTATATTTTGACGTTTTTGATTGTAAGCGTCGTTAAGCGCAGATAAGTTGTCAATCAACGCACCCGTCCTTTCAGATTCCGCTTCTTTTTCCGCTTTTAATCTATCAAGTTCGGCACGTTTTTCTTTAAGTGCCTCGGCATTTTCTTCCATCTTTCTATCGTGAGATAAAAGTCCAACCGCATTTTGCCTTCTAGAACCACCTGTTAGTGAACCTTGATTAGATAACACGTCCCCTTCAAGCGTTACGATTCTAAATAAGAAGTTATATTTAACCGCAATCTTTGTTGCATTTGCAGAATTATCTACGATAAGCGTATTACCTAAAAGGTTAGAAATAACGTTTTCGTATTCTTTATTATACTTAACAAGTTCGTCTGCGAGCCCTAACGCACCAACTTCTTTAAGCGCACTTCTCGCTTCAAAACTTGCAGGTCTGGGTTTAACTGACGTGATAGGAAGGAAAGTCAATCTTCCTAAGTCGTTTGCCCTTAAATATTCGATTAAATATCTTGCATCGTCAGGTGTGCCCGTAACGACGTTTTGCGCTGCCGCCGCAAGCGCTGTTTCAAGCGCAACGTCATACTTTTTATCGTTAGAAATAAGTTCTGCAACTACGCCTTTTATACGCTTGCTAAGTTCGGTGTTTGTTTTTGCTCTAATTAAAAGTTGCTTTACAACGGGCATATAGCCATCATAATTTTCTTTTAATTCTTTATAGAAATTATCCCTTGCAACGAGCGCAGATACCGCACTTGCAAGCCCGTAAATTTTATTCTCGATTTCTGAAACTTTTTCGTTGCCACCACGAACTTCATCTTCTTTATCGGTAATCGCTTTCTTTAATTCGTTTACCGATCTATCAAGTTCGTCAATAACGTTATCGCACTTTTCTTTATCTTGGAATACGTTATCTCTGCGTTCGTTAAGTTCGTTAAGTTTATTAGTAAGTTCGGTGAGTTTTTCAACTAGGTTGTTTCTTTCGATACTCATCGTTCCTTTACTTAAATTAATGTTGCCAAGCGATTCGATTGATGCGATAAACTGTTTACGTGTTTTATCTTCTAGTTCTTCACCAAGCGCAATTTTTTCACTAACTTTTAATAATTCTTTGCTAACTTTATCTGCACGAACTAAAAGTTTGTTAAGTTCTGCTTCTGCGCCTTGAAGGGTTTCTTGATTTGCTTCTATCGTCGCTTTTGCGTTATCTTGTTCGGATTTGTTTTTTTCGATAGACTTTTCGGCGTTTAAGATTTGTTCTTTAAAGAAAGAAATACGCGCATCCAACACCTTCATTTCACCTGAAGATTTTTCCATTCCGACACGTTTTTCTAAAAGTTCTTCGTTATAATTTTTAAGTTTTTCGTCCGCTTCGGTGATTTGACCAAACACTTCGTCATAAGCCTTTTGCGCTTTTTCATGTTCGTCTTGCTTTAACGCACCTGCTTCGTCGATACCCTGAATTCTAACGTTGATTTTGCCCTTTTCCGTTGCAACGCCTTCAACTTTTGCTACGTAAGTGTTAAGTTCGTGATACTTTAATTGCGCAGAAAGTTCGTTGAATTCTTTTGCCTTTTCGGCTTGACGTTCTAACGGCCCTAACTGTTCTTCAATAACGGCAATAATATCGTTTAAGCGCACAATGTTATCGTGCGTGCGTTCAAGCGATTTTTCCGATTCGTTCTTTTGCGTTTTGAATTTAGCAATACCCGTTGCTTCTTCAAATATCGTTCTTCTATCTTCGGGCTTAGCGTTCATAATTGCGCCTACTCTACCCTGTTCGATAATAGTATATCCACCCTTACCGATACCACATTCGTGAAGAAGATTTACAATATCACGAAGTCTTGCAGGCTGTTTGTTTATGTAGTATTCGCTTTCGCCACTACGGAATAATTTACGGGTTATCACCACTTCGTCATACGCCAAACTAAACATTTGATTAGAGTTGTCGAAAAATAACGAAACTTCGCAATATGAAAGTGCTTTTCTGCTTTGCGTTCCGCTAAAAATTACGTCCGCCATGCTTGAACCACGAAGGCTTTTTGGCGACTGTTCACCAAGCACCCACTTGATAGCGTCGGATACGTTACTTTTTCCACAACCGTTAGGTCCAACTATTCCGGTTACACCGTTTTCAAACTTGATTTCTACCTTGTCTGCAAACGATTTAAATCCGTAAATTTCCACCTTTTTTAAATTCATTGTTTACCGCCCTGTTTTTTAAGTTTTTCTAATGCTTTTGCCGCTGCTTCTGCTTCGGCTAATTTTTTACTTCCGCCTATTCCTTCTGCAAGTCTGCCGTTGTTTAGCAATACCGCAACACGAAATTGTGGCGAGTGATCGGGTCCGCTTTTAGATAAAGTTTGATAGGATATACTTCCCATTCCGCCCTTTTGAACGTATTCTTGAAGTAAACTTTTACTACCTGCGTCCATTTTTTTCTGTTTTGCTTTGCTTTTTGCCCTAAATTCGCAATCTTTTATTAGTGTGTTTTTTATGAACTTTTTCGCTTCGTCCATTCCGCCGTCTATGTAGATACCTGCAACAAGTGCTTCATAAAGACTAGAATATAACTTTTCATCTTCCTTTGCAGAAGCAAGTCCACGCCCTAATAAAATATACTGCCCTAAGCCCATCTTTTTAACCGTTTTTAGAAGTGGCTCTTTAGACACCATATCTTTGCGATATTCGGTAAGTTTTCCTTCGTTCGCATAATGCTCTTTGAATAAATATTCAGTTACTACAAACTGAATTATCGCATCACCGAAAAATTCTAAAACTTCGTTGTTTTGTTGATTATGTTCGTGCGCAAACGAAGCGTGCGTAAAACATTGACGAAGCAACATTTTATCGTTAAACTCGTAGCCTATCGCTTTTTCTGCGCTATGAACGTCAAAAATAGCCATTTATTGTTCTCCACCTACGGATATAGCCGAAATGTTGGCTTTTATCTTTTCGGTAAGTTCTGCTTCCGCCATATCAACAGCCATTTTGATTGATGCCGTAAATGCCGACGCTTTTGAACTACCGTGCGCTTTTACCACAAGTTTGCCCGCACCTAAAAGCACCGCACCGCCGTGTTTATTATGGTCAACTTTTTCTCTAAGTTCTTTGAACGTCCCTTTTAATAACATTCCGCCTATCTTACTTTTTACGCTAGAACAGATACCTTGTTTTATTAGTTTTAAGGTGAATTGAACTGCACCTTCGATACTCTTTACCGCAACGTTGCCAGAAAATCCGTCGGTTACTATAACGTCAACTTCTCCAACTAAAATATCACGGGCCTCAACGTTACCGATAAAGTTTATTTCTTTCATTTCTTTAAGCACGGGGAATACTTCGTGATTGAGCATATTGCCCTTTTCATCTTCCGCACCGTTAGATAAAAGACCAACTTTTGGATTTTCAATGCCAAACTTGATTTTGGCGTATTCAGAACCCATAAATGCAAATTGACAAAGATTTATCGCCTTACAATCTGCATTTGCGCCTGCATCTAAAAGCACAACGTTTTTACCTTCGATAAGTGTGGGCATTATGGTTGTAAGTGCAGGACGATTTACGCCCAAAATTCTGCCAAGTTTAAGGGTTGCGCCAACTAAAACCGCCCCCGTCGAGCCTGCCGACACGAAAGCCTTTGCGTCGTCGTTAGTTCTTAATTCTTTGATTGCAACGCAGATTGAAGAATCAGGCTTTTTTCTTATTGCAACGGTTGGTTCTTCTTCGCAGGTGATAACTTCGCTTGCTGAAAGAATTTCCACTCTTTCTTTATCGTAAGTGTATATTTTAAGTTCTTCTGCAATAATTTCAGGATTACCAACGAGCACTGCGATAAAGTTTTCTCTTTCTTTTAATGCAGTTATCGTTCCTTCAATTACCGCTGACGGAGAATTATCCCCACCGAAAGCATCAATTAAAATTTTATTCATATAATTTCCTTTTTTAGTTATTCATCTATCTTTTATAAGATGGGTGATTGAACGACAACGGTTAATACAAAAGGGGGAACGAGAAACAAGTGAGAGTAGGCAAATCCCCGAAGGCAATAGTTTACATATTGTCAAGGGGTTTAACGCACTATCGCGACGTTTATCGTTTACACTTTATTGACCGCTTGTCGTGAAAGAGCCTAATTTTCGAGTGTTCCGACTGTTCTTGGGAAGGGAAGCACGTCACGAATATTGCCGATACCTGTTAGATACATAATCATTCTTTCAAAGCCTAAGCCGAAACCTGAGTGAGTTACGCCACCGTATCTACGGAGATCGAGATAGGACTTGTAATCTTCCTTGTTAAGACCACATTCTTCCATTCTCTTTTCGAGTAAATCTAGGCGTTCTTCTCTTTGGCTTCCACCGATAAGTTCGCCAATACCTGGAACTAAAAGGTCGCTTGCGGCAACCGTTTTTCCATCGTCGTTAAGGCGCATATAGAAAGCCTTGATTTCCTTGGGGTAATCGGTTAGAAATACCGGTTTTTTATAAACTTCTTCGGTTAAGTATCTTTCGTGTTCGCTCTGTAAATCTGCACCCCAATATACAGGGAATTCAAATCTATCTTTAACCTTTTCTAAGATTTCAATAGCCTTGGTGTAGGTTAAACGTTCGAACACGTTGTCCTTAACGTTATTTAATCTTTCGATAAGTCCGTTATCTACGAAACGATTTAAGAATTCAATTTCTTCCTTGCACGTTTCCATTACTCTGCCGATAACGAATTTAACCATATCTTCTGCGCAATCCATATCGTCGGATAAATCTGCAAAAGCAAGTTCAGGTTCAATCATCCAGAATTCCGCAGCGTGACGAACGGTGTTAGAACGTTCTGCACGGAAGGTTGGGCCGAACGTATAAACGTTAGCGTATGCCATAGCAAAGTTTTCAACGTCAAGTTGGCCGGAAACGGTGAGACTTGCCTTTTTTCCGAAGAAATCTTGCTTATAATCAACTTCTCCATTTTCCATAGGAACGTTTGCCATATCAAGCGTGGTGATTTGGAACATTGCACCTGCACCTTCACAGTCACTACCTGTAACGATTGGGGTATGCACGTAAACGAAGCCACGTTCGTTAAAGAAGGTGTGGATTGCAAAAGCCGCTTCACTTCTGATTTTGAAAACCGCATTGAAGGTGTTTGTTCTTGGACGAAGGTGTGGCATGCTTCTTAAAAACTCTAACGTGTGGCGTTTTTTCTGAAGTGGATAGTCAGGGGTTGACGTGCCGAGTACGGTTATTTCGTCCGCATTGATTTCAAATGGTTGTTTATTTTCAGGGGTTAAAAGGAGCGTTCCTTTAACGCTAATACAAGCACCAACGTTTTGGTGTGCGATTTCATCATAATTACTAACTTTGTTTCTATCAAAAACTATTTGACAGTTCTTAAAATACGAGCCGTCGTTAAGTTCGATAAAGCCGAAAGACTTACTGTCTCTTACAGTTTTAACCCAACCGCAAACGGTTACAGTTTGACCACCGAATTTTTCGGAATTTTTAAAAATTTCTTTAAGCAAAGTTCTTTTCATGTCTCATCCTTCCGAGTGTGCCTTACACGTGCGCACGCACTACTCGTTTTAATATTTAAAGTTATACGAAGTATATTATAACATTACAAGTCTATCTTTTGCAAGGCTTTTTGAAAAATTTTAGGTGGTTAAAGTTATAAATTTACAAGGCGGAAGAGTTACTTCTATTCTCTACTCTATCTTGTTAAAATTGCTTTTTATTACAAAAACCGCTGGACGAATTTTTCATCCAGCGGTTGTCTATTGATAAAAATTATTGCTTATACCAATAATATGTATCATATGTTGATTTAAAGTAGGTTGCGTTTGTATATGAATTGGTTACCGACATTTCCGTTCCTCCTATTTTATTATTACAATTACTAGAACTTATCGTTCTATACCAAGTTGACATATCGCTAAATGTTATGGTTTGTAATGAGTAGCAAAATGTAAACACATGTGAACCTATACTTTCTACGCCTTTCCCTATTATTACATTCTCTAACGCAGTACATCCAGAAAATGTAGAATTACCTATACTTGTTACACTATCTCCTATTGTTATGCTCAATAGACCACTGCAATTGTTAAACGCCCTATTCCCTATACTTGTTACACTATCTCCTATCGTAACACTCGTTAACGAGTTGCAATCTTCAAACGCAGAATTCCCTATACTTGTTACGCTATCTCCTATTATTGCTCTCTCCAATGAGTCGCAATCAGAGAATGCTTCATTATTTATGTGTTCACCACCCGTTATTACTACCATCTTCAAATTAGATTTGGGAATGAACGGTATTACCATTGTAGGAATCATTGCGTTTTCTATCGGACAACCATCAAAGACAGAGCCCCCTATGCTTGTTACGCTATCAACTATCGTTACATTTTTCAACGAATCGCAAGAATAGAACGCAGAACTACCTATACTTGTTACCCCGTCAGGTATTATTATCCTTTCTAATGCGTTACAACTAGAAAATGCGGAACTGCCTATACTCGTTACGTTATCTCCTATTGTTACACTTTCCAATGATTTACAATAAGCGAACGCAGAACTACCTATACTTGTTACACTATCTCCTATTGTTACACTTTTCAACAAACCATAATTAGAGAAGGCATTTTTGGATATTGACGCAGCTGTAAATATATTTATTTCTGTTATTAATTCGCCATTTATATATAAATTTTTTACGGTTGACAATAATCCATTTCCAAAATTTATTCCAACCCACTGTTCAATAGTTCCTGTATAATATATACTTTCTAAGGCAGTAGAAAATCTAAAAACGTGATTGCCTATTTGTGTAACACCATCATTTATTGTTATACTTGTTAATGCTTCACAATTAAAAAACGCTCTATCACCTATATTTGTTACTCCACGGCCTATTATTACACTTGTTAATGAAGCACAATGAGCAAACGCTTCTTTTTCTATGCTTGTTATATTATCGGATATTATCACACTTGTTATATATTTATTGTTCAAAAATGCCTGTTGGTTTATTTTGGTTATACCACTAGGTAAAGTTAACTCTGTTGCATCACCAACATACCCTACGAGACTTTTCTCTTCTCCATCTGAATAAATCACATATCCATCATTATTCATTGATACTTTCTTTATATAACCATCATCTCTGTTTGACACAGATAATGCATAATACCCTACATGCCCATTGTCTATCCCTGCTTGTGTTACAGTTATATGCTCAGATTTATTTATTACTTCAATTAATTTAGAGCACCCAAAAAACGCATTTTCTCCTATGTTTGTTACACTATTGCCTATTGTCACACTTGTTAACACATTGCATCCCGAGAACGCTTCTTCACCTATGCTTTCTACGCCATCTCCTATTGTTACACTTGTTAATGAACTGCAATTTTTAAACGCAGAATTACCTATACTTGTTACACTGTTGGGTATTTCTATACTTGTAATGAATATGCACTCATTAAACGCTTCTTCTTCAATTTTTGTTACAGGAATGCCATTATACTCTGATGGAATAACAACGTTTGAATCTCTTGCTTCCCCAAATCCTACGACTGAATATTCATTTTTGTTTGAAGTTCTTTCATACTCTAACCCTTCCGTTCCGCCACCACAAGCGGTGAAGCAAAATGCGGACACGCAAAGTGTTAAAATCGTCAATAAAATTGCCACAAGTTTCTTCTTCATTTTCGCATTTCTCCTTTTGGATAAAAATAAAAGTGCCGTTCCTTGCGAAACGACACTTAGCAAAGTGACGATATTCGCAAAGTTGCGACACTTAGTTTAACAATAAAATCTACGCAAAAGATTTAATGTAATGCGAAAAATGGTACACTTATGCCCTATAAGTATACTTTTGCGTAAATTATTAAACTAAGTCGCACCCTTATTGTATCACAATAAGAAGCTAAACGCAAGTAAAATAAAAAACCCGACTTAAATATATAAGCCGAGTTATTTGATAATATTATTTAGAGGCAATCCTTCCGTCACGATAAATCGTATTAGCGCAGGCTATTCTTGAATAAGACTGCCGATTTCTTTTATGTAGGTTTGGCGTTTTTTAACAACTTCGTTATCTAGGAACTTCCACATGCTTTGAATACTGTGGTTGTGCTCTAACATTGGGTTGGATTCGATTTCCGTGATGCCGTTTTTCTCAATGTTGTTTACAATCCTTGAAATGATAATCGCATTGATGCCCGTGTTTTTATATTCGTCCTTAACCCCGATTAACGCCATTTCAAGTTCTTTTGGTTTGTGGATAGATTTAAGCACGTCGATAAACCCAAACGGAAATAATCTGCCACGGTGTTTAACGAGTGCATCACAAATTGATGCAAGCACGATACCGAACGCAACGACTTCTTCCTTTTCATTAACCAAGAAACTGATAAATTTCTTGTTGACGATAGTTGCGAACTGCGACAAAACGTTTTGCCTTGCTTTGCCTTCAACCGGAACGTAACCGTCCAAATGGCGGTACGCTTCGTTGAGCGTGTCGAACATTTTATCGCCGTATTTTTTAAGGATTTGACGAACGGACATTGTTTCTGCAACGTCACGAAGTCCGTACTTTTCCTTTAATCTTACAGCCATTTTATCAATTCTAACAACCCTATCGTCTTCGGCACATTTGGGCACGACGAATTTTCTTTCTATCCACTTGCTTTCCGCTTCAAAACCAAGTTTTTCAACGTTTTCGTGGAAATATGGATAGTAATAGTTGGTTGCGTAAGTGCTTCTCTTATCAAAGCCTTCGGTTAGCATACCTTCTCTATCAGTATCATTAAAGCCCCAAGGTCCGTGAATAAGTTCCATGCCGTTTTCCTTGCCGAACTTTTCAACCGCACCTAAAAGCGATTTGAAAACTTCCATATCGTTAATACATTCAAAACGTGAAAATCTAACGTATTTTTTGCCTGTATTTTCGTTGTCTTTATAGTTGATTAAGCCTGCAATTCTGCCAACGAGTTCTCCGTCTTTATAACAAAGGAAACCTTTAAGTTTATTTTTTGACAACGAAAAGTTTTTCTTTGGGTTAAACGTTGCGTATTCGTCACCTAATAAACTTGGAACGTAATACGGGCAGTCTTTATATAATTTAACAGGATAAGTTGCGAATTTTCTTAAATCTCTTTTAGTCTTAACTTCTCTAATTTCGATCATTTGTTTTCCCTTTCGTGTAATTTTACACATATCTCGCTATTATAAATTTATTATACATTATTTGCATCAAATTTTCAAGAGAATTAAAAAAATTCTTGCTGTAACACAAGAATTTCCTTTTAGTTTATATTGCATTTTACATCTAATCGTTTATTATTGCTCTCCGTTTTCCGCATCACGTTTCATAAGTGACGGGGGCTTTTCATCCTTTAATGCCATGATATATTTTCCGTATTCTTCTTCGGTAAGTTTTTTAACTTTGTTTTTCTTCTTTTTCATTTTCACTTCTCCTACTTGATTTTATTATCTGCTTTTTTCTTTCCTTTTATACTTATGTTTTTCCGCACAACGTAAATTAAACAAATCACAACGTAAATTAGCCCGAAACAACCTATAATCGGGTACACGTAATCAACGATAGTTTTCAAGCCTAATCTTGAAAAGGCAAACGATATAATCCCTAGCATCACCACCCCACGCTTATCATCAAGCTTTTTAGCCACTTCATAAAGGGGATAATATGCGGTGGTTACTGATGACGCCAACGCAGTAAAAAGCGCAACCGCAAATAACGTGGCGTAACCGCCACCAACCGCAGATAAAAGTGGCATATCTGCCTGACCTGTTTGCTCTCCACCAACTGCTATTGCACCAAGCATAAAAAAAGTTAAAAGCGATAAAATTAGCGCAGATATAATTGCAGAAATCAGTAATGTTTTTTTGCTTTTTCCTTTTGCCGAACTAAATATTACGGGCAGATTTATAAAGATGTTCATTGTTACGAAAAGCACAGTTTTCGTGCTTTTAACCCCACTAAATTCACCTTCAAACGTGAACTTAAAATCCCCCTTAAACGCAAGGGCTAAAAGGACGGCAAAAAGTACGATTGGAACAAGCACGGAATTGATTTTTTCTAGCCCGTTTATCCCGTACTTTGAAGTGTTTGAAACAACTAATATCGCCACTATTGATAAAAGCGGAAATCCACCGAAAAAACCTAGACTTTTCGTTAGTGAATCCATAGCCGAAAATAACGAACAAAGGGACACGAACGCAGAGATGATAACCGCCACACTCATTACTTTTCCGCCCCTGTTTTTTAACATTTTTTCATGCAATTCATTATAACTATTTTCCCTTCTTCCAAGGCTATAAACGAGATAAAAACTACCAAAAAACAATAAGGCGGAAACAAGCGAATAAACTTCAAAATTTTCTATGCCGAAATAACCCACAAGTTCTCTGCCCGTGATAAAGCCTGCGCCTATTATTGCACTCACCGTTAAAAATGAAGTTTTTAAAATAGAAAAAAGAGTTTTCACGTTGTATGTTTATGCGAAAACTCTTTTATTTATGGCTCTATCAAACAAAATGATTGATAAAATACCTTATTGTTTATTGTTTGATTTAGAAAGTTTTTTAGCCCTTAACACGTTTAGAAGCACGTACAATCCCATAAACAAGACTATTGCGCCAACCAATATCAAATACATAACCGCTTGGCTAACTTCCGTGCCAAAGAAATATATATTACAATCGGTGCTATTCTTTAACGCCGTAATCGCTTCGCTTGGAGCACCAAGTTTTCCCAGTTCTTCTATTGCGCTTGTGAGTGAGTGGTTTCTTAAAAGGCTTGTGCCATACGTCCCCGGTAAAAAGCCCAAAACCTTTTGAAGCCCTACTGAAAACGAAGAAATTGGCATATATGCACCGCTTATAAATCCATAGCCCGCACTAACTATTGTTCCCACCGCAGAAATTTGTCCTTGTGAGGATAAAAAGAAATTTACAACCGAGGACATTGCCGTGCCAAGCATAACAAGTAAAATAACGTCTAATAACGTTAAAAGCACGTCTAGTATAGTGAGATACCAACCAACTATTGCAAGATACACAAAGCAAACTGCGCTCGCAAACAAGCACACAAGCAAGGTGGAAATAAATGATGCAATATAATAACTAAAAGCAAGTTGATATGATTTTACAGGGGCTATCGTTATATCATATAACGCCCCACTAACCTTATCTTGCACCATAAGCATATTAGAACAAAAAGCAACCGTTACGCAACTTACAGCCAAAATTGAGGACATTAACTGCCCACCGACCAATCCGTTTAGCAATCTTTCGTCAATAGGCATACCGCCTAATGCTTGCACGTAAACATCCTTAAATACGTTCGAAAGAAACGTTGCGTATAGCACAAGTAAAATTAGAGGCGTAACCAAGGAAGTGAAAAACATCCCCTTGTCCTTAAAAAACATTTTGACGTTTCTTTTAGTTAGAGAATATATAACGTTCATAACTTCTCCTCCGCCGAAAAATTCTTGCCTGTAACAGACAAGAAAACGTCATCCATTTTGCCCTTTATAACTTCATAGTCCTTAAAAATATCTACGTTTTCAAGGATAAGTTTTGTAACGTCACTTGAAGTGTCAATCTCTATTTTATAGCCACCTGCAATAGTTTGATATTCCTTATTCAAACTTTTAATTTGATTTTCATCTATCCCGTAGATATAGACGTAATCTTTTGCAAATCTATTTTTAAGTTCTACAGGACTGCCTTCCGCACATATTTTCCCCTTGTCTAAAATGACAATATAATCGGCATCAACGGCTTCTTCCATATAGTGAGTTGTCAAAAACACCGTCATTTCTTCGGTTTTTCGAAGGTTGTTTATAACGTCCCAAAGGGTTTTTCTACTCATTGGGTCAAGCCCAGTGGTCGGCTCGTCTAAAATTAGGATTTTAGGCTTGTGTATAAGCGCCCTAACTATATCAACCTTGCGCCTTTGTCCACCAGAAAGTTTACCTATGGGTCTATCCAAAAAACTCTCTAAATCAAACAATTTAGAAAGTTCTAGAAGCCTTTTTTCAAACTCCTCTTTCGTTAAAGAATATAACGACGCCCTATTTTTTAGATTTTCCCTTGCCGTCAACTGCTTGTCAAGTACGGAAGACTGAAAAACAACGCCAAGTTTTTTCTTGATACCAAAACTTTTATCATCTAAAATTTCGCCATCAATTTCAACCGTTCCAGCATCACGCTTTATTCTTGAACAAATTATATTTATAGTGGTGGATTTTCCTGCGCCATTTTGCCCAAGAAAAGCAAATAATTCACCTTTTTTTACTTTAAAACTTAAATCATCAACGGCTTTTATGTTTTTATAAGTTTTTGATAAATTTTCTATTTTTATAATATCCATTTTGCTTATAGCCTTTTTATATTTCCATTACCAACCAAAGATTGTAACAGAGCCTTACTCGTTATTTTTCTGCTTTATCGTCTATGCCCTTTATTTTTTTGTAAGTTTTATCTTTGGTGAAATCACGTTCTTTATCGTATTCACCGCCAAGCGATTCAATGGCGAATTTAAGTTCGTTAAAATCGCTATACGATAACTTTTCGTTCTCGATTGCCGTTAATAAAAAGGGAAGCGCACGTTCGTCGCCATATCTTGCTAAATAACCTGCGTAAAGCGGGATTTCATCTTGGTGAATTGCGAACTGTTCGATTAAAATATCAAACACTTTATCGTCCTTTTCTGTCTTAGATAAAATCTCAGTTAAACAAGCCTTTTTCACGCTATCTACTTCGTGAAATTCTTTTAAAATTCTATCTTTAACAAGATTTGCCATTTCCCCTAAAAGTTCGGTTGCAAGTTCTCTTATAGTTTCACTATAATCCCACAAAACAAAGTCTAAATATCTGCTACTTGCCTTTGTTGAACCTTTGTCGTTTAATATATTCATAACGTACAAGGTAAACTCTTCGTTTTCTTCGTCGTTAAGTGCTTCGACAAGCGCATTTTCACTATCATTATCACGTAAGGCTTCACACAAAAAGTCGGACACGGGAACGCCTTGTTGGGTGTGTTGTTTTAATACGTTTACAAGTTCGTTTGCTGGCGTTTCGGCATAATACGTGTTGGGGGTTTTACCATCAAGTTCATTAAGGGATTCATCACCAAACTTTTCGTAAAGTTCGGGAATTTTGTTCTCGATTTCTTCGGGCGACGCCTTGCCTACGTTAGAATAAACGTAATCGGAAATATATTTGTCAAACAACCCGTCTATATCTATAACTTTAATCATTTTTGTTCTCCTTTAAGTTCTCTTTTAATTCTGGAAACACTTATTTCATCCGTGCCGAATATTTCGCAAATTTCTCTTAAATTCTTAAAGTATGGAAATTTACATCCTTCCATTATTAGCGTGGCTATTTCCCCTTCTCCCGCATAAACATTTGCTATTTTAAACTTTTCATAAAGACGCTCTGCGCTTTTTGCAATTGCGTTAACGTCGGTTATACCCATGACCACCGATTTTGCAAAGCATAAAGCATACGCTGAAGAAAAACCCAAAGCGGAAATATCTTCTCCAAACTTTAATTTTTTCGGTTTAGTTTTAACAAACACCCCGCTAACAACTAGCGATATTTTATCATTTACGCCTTGCATAACTAAAAGATACAACATGACCACTTTTAAGTCTGCGCTTATATCTGCATCCATAAGTTTTTCACGCAAGAATTTTTCTTCCGCCTTGTTTTTTAAACTGCCGTAAGATAGAACACACGCCTTTGCAAACGTATCGTTGCCACTATAATTTCTTACGCCCCACTCCATAATTTCATTAAAACGTTCGGGACGTTTTCCTGTGCCAAGCGACGCTATCGCTGTATGCTTAACCTTATTCACCCACTCTTCTCGTTCTTTGGTTGGAATATCTAATTCGTATGGTATAGGTAGAAGTGATTTTGCCTGCTCATCACCTTTTATAAGCCTTTTAACAAGGTTGTAATAGTATTTCCACAAAAAATCGTATGGATTTATCTTTAATAAATTTTTTAATAATTTTTCCGCTTCTTCATATCTGCCCGTATTGATTTTTACAAGCGATAAAAGATAATCGGTATCAATATCGTAAAGCCTATCCTTTGCAACTTTTTCTAAAAGCGCAAGCCCTTTTTCTTCGTTGTGTTGCTCCAAACTTGCAGTAGCAAGCCTATATTCGTCTTCCGTACTTTTAATTGGTTCTGAAAGAGCAAGCGAATAATAATATTGACTTTTTTCTTTGTTTTTAAGTGCCCCATACATGCTTGAAAGATTACAATAAATGGTAAACTTATCTCCACCGTCTTTAAGCCTTTTACGGTTAATTTCCACTCCTTTTTCCACGTCACCTGCTAAAAAACTAGCAAGCGAATAATCATCTGCCACCTTATCGTAATCTTTTATTCCTTCGGGTATTTCTTGATAGATTTTGATTGCACCTTCAAAATCACCCGTCGTCATCTTCTGTTTTGCCTTTTTAATTTCATCACTAAAATCTGCCCTTTCAGGCGGATACACTAAACGAAATTTCTTTTCTTCTTGTGGCGCAGTATAATAATCTAAAATTTCCTTATCTATCCCTTCTTGAGATAAAAATCCATCTACTTCTAACTTCTTGTTAAAGTAATACCCTGCGATAGCAAAATTGTTTAGATAAAAATGGTTGATTGCAAGTTCTTCATACGCCCTGCCGCATTGTTTTTCGGGTGTTTTTTCTAAATAGTAAAACCAGTATTGATTAGAAAGTTCATATAATCCCATATCCGCATAAGTGTTAGCAATTGCCGAAAGTATTTCAGGCGTACGCTTAATAGAAAGCGCAGAAAAAAGATAGCCGAGCGCACGTGTATAATTTTCTTGTACCGCACACTCGTCTGCCATTTTTACGTATTTATTTAGATGCTCTGCTAATGAGATTATCTTGCCTTGCATGTTTAAAATAATTTTTCCACGTCATCTTTATTAAACACGTATTCCTTTTCACAGAATTCGCATTTAACACTAATTTGTCCTTCTTTTGCTATTATGTCTTCCGTTTCTGCCTTCCCCAAAGAAATTAGCAGTTTTTCTATGTATTCCCTACTACATAGGCACTTATATTCTGGGTGATATTCGTTACATTTTACGTCGCCAAAATATTCTTTTACAATCCCTTCTGCGCCGAGCGTTTCAATTAGCGTTGAAACGTTTTTGAAGTTATTCATCACCCTTTCGGCTTTTTCTAGCGCAGAATCATCCGCAAACGGAAGGGCTTGCAAAATTACTCCACCTGCACCTATACAACTCCCGTCTTTGCCTATTTTAACCCCTAGTGCAATCGCCGTTGGGATTTGTTGACTTATAGCATAATAGGCGGTAAAATCTTCTGCTAGTTCACCCGTTACGAGCGCAGAACTGCCCGAGTACGGTTCTTTTAACCCCATGCTCTTAACAACGGTTATTCTGCCGTTTTTACCAACGCAACCACCTACGTCAAGTTTTCCATCTGCCCTAAGTGGTAAATCTGCAAAAGGGTTATCGATAGAACCACGCATTTGAAGATGACCGTTTCCACAAACGGTGATTTTTCCACCTACGCCATCCCCCTTTACCGTTACTGAAAGTTTATCCGTATCGTTTTTAAGTTCTGACGACATAAACGTGCAAACGGTGAGCGTTCTACCAAGCGCAGCCGCTGTAAGTGGCGTTAACTTATGAAGTTTTATCCCTTCGTTAACCATGTCTGTTGTTTCTAACACGGAAAGCGAAATACTGTCGTTATAAATTAAACCCTTAATTAGTTTGTTCATACTGAACTCCATCTAACTGCTCTTTTGTTGGAAGCGGATGTTCCGTTTTATCGTTACGATATAAAATCTTTAATAAAATCGGTGCTAAAAGTGAACTTACAAGCACGAGCATTACTACTATCGCACGGTATTGCGCACCAATTAAACCGCCCGCTATACCTTTTTCCATAACGATAAGCGCAACTTCCCCTCTTGCTATCATTCCGACACCAACACGGGCGCTATCCTTCCACTTAAAGCCCATAGCTTTTGCCATTCCACCGCAACCGATAATTTTTGTTGCAATAGCCACCGCAACAAATGCTAGCGCAAACCATAGCACGTCTAAACTTAGCCCCGCAAAAGTTATCTTAATACCTATGCTCGCAAAGAAAATAGGCGCAAATACAGTGTAAGAATTTATAGTAACTTTTCTATCCGTATATTCTGCCGAATCATGACGAGTGGATAATACCACCCCTGCGATAAACGCACCCGTTATATCCGCAACGCCAAACACCTTTTCTGCTATATATGCATAAGCAAAGCATACGGCAATTGATAAAATAGGTATTCTTCTGGTGTGCGGGGTTTTCTTTTCTATATACTTAAAGAGTTTTGATATTCCAAATCCAACGCCAACCGCAAACACGAAAAATGCAAGTATCCAAATAATTGAAATCCATGCTTCGTTGTTTGGATTGATTGCAGAAAGCACCGCAGACGTTGATGAATTTGCGCCCGATAATGAAAGGGCAATTGCAAGAACTATAATCCCCAAAACGTCGTCAATGATGGCGGCGGAAAGAATTATAGTGCCTACTCGTGTTTGAAGTTTACCAAGTTCCCTTAATACTTCAACGGTGATACCAACGCTTGTTGCCGTCATTATTACACCGATAAATAACCACGTGAAAAATCCTGATTCGGGCAAGAATAACGCACCGATTCCGATACCTGCGCCAAGCGGAATTAACACACCTAAAAGCGCAATCAAGAACGACTGCATACCCGCAGATCTTATGTCTTTAAGATTAGTTTCAAGCCCTGCGGTAAACATAACGAAAATTACGCCTACTTCTGCAAACGCTTTTAAGTACGGGTTATCCATTGCCGTTATCGGAACAATTGACCCTGCTGGAATATCAAATATCATTTCCCAAATTGCAGGCCCTAAAAATATACCCGCAAGAATATACCCTAAAACTTGCGGAAGCCCGATTCTTCTCAATAATATTCCTAATATTTTACCCGTAAAAAGTATTAACGAGAGTTGTAATAAAAAGTCTATTGCATCCATTTCCTTATTTCCTTTTTGCCTTCTTTATACTCTCAAATCCCACAAAAAAGACGCCTGTCGCCGTCTTTTTTGTTTTAACATTTTTATTTATTTTCTATTTTTCTTATCTCGTTTTGCTAGTTCTCGTTTTGCCTTTTCAATCCGTTTTTCACGTTCTTCTCTTTGACGATTTACTTCCTTTTCTTCTTCCGTCATTTGATATGCTTCGTCATTTTGATGTTCTGCTATATAACGTTCGTTATCTTCATAAATAGCCCTTCTACTTTCGTTAAGTTTTTCAATATCTTCACGATTAAACGAAGTGGGAAGTTCGGCAAGTTTAAGTTCGTCGTCCGTTATCGGTTTTATCGGACGAGAAGTAAGCGCAGAACGAACGAACATCTGTTCTTTATACTGTTTGAGTGCTTCTGAATCGCTATCTTTAATCTTTTCATAAATACCTTTATTCTTCTGCATACCCCTTGTCTTGCTATCTAAGATACTATCGTAAATCCATTGAGAATAGTCCGTCCAAACAAGAAGAGCCCACGCTAAGCCAATGAATACAATCACTAATAAGCCGATAGTTGTTCCAAGCCCGCCTAACAAGATAATACAGCAAGGTGCTAGCGCACAGATTGCAAAGAAAACGTTTTGGAATATTAATCCTATAGTAAACTTAAACGCATTTTTGAACATTTGCCAGAATTTTACTTTATACGTTTCAACCATAGTTATCATATGCAACGTCATTATTGAATAAAAGGCTAACACAATGTATGCAATTACAACGGATGCGGTTAAAAGCCAACCCGTGCCTTCACCCATCGCTATCATTTGATTTGCAAAAGATACGGATATGTTGATAAGGAAGAAAACTAATCCGTAAATCAACGCAATAGGGATTAAACGGCCGATATTTTGCCTAATGCCTTTCCAGAAATCGTTAGCAACGAAAATACCTTCCGTCCAAACCATGTTTCTAATTACGTATGCGCCACCTGCAACACCTATTGCTGCAATTGCACATGCAATCGGCATCAAACTGTATATAACGAGATTTACCGTAAGCGATATGTTTTCAGGAAAGCCCACTAACGATTCTACTGCTTGAAAACCTACGCCGAAAGGTTGTCCGAACGGGGCGTTCACACCATAGTTCATAAACGCTAAACTTCTGTAAAGCATAAGCCCTAAAAGTGGAAGGAAGAAAATAAACGTCAATAAGTTGATGATTACAAGTTTCCCAAACCTACCTTTTAAGATATCCCAAAAAAGTTCCCATCTGTTAGACGGCAACGACGCCCTTGCATATCCTTCGTCTTTTTCGGACCCCATTATGAGTCTGCCAATAAAACCTTTGATTTTACCTGCCATTGTTTTCTCCGTTTATCTTTCTGTTTAAGGTGAAATTATACTTCGCCTTTTAACTATAATTTTTCTCACTTACTATACTATACCAAATTTCTAATTTTTACAAACAAAATTTGCCCTTTATTTAAAAAAAACTTTACTTTTTATTTTTAGTTTGATATATTATATCATAGATTAAAATACATCTAAGGAGATTTACGGCTTTTATGAAAAAATATAACGTGGCTGTTGTTGGCGCAACCGGTATGGTTGGCAGAAAATTTTTACAAGTTCTTACTGAAAGAAATCTTCCCGTTGAAAACTACTTCCTTTTCGCTTCCGCAAAATCCGCAGGCAAGGAAATTGATTTTATGGGAAAGAAACACACCGTTATTGAACTTTGCGAAAAAAACATTCTTGATAAGAAAATTGACATCGCTCTCTTTTCTGCAGGTGGCGACATCAGTAAAGAATACGCACCTATTTTCGCTAAACACGGCACGCTTGTTATAGACAACTCTAACGCTTGGAGAAGAGATCCAAACGTTCCACTCGTTGTTCCAGAATGTAATGCAGAAGATATTAAATGGCACAAAAACATTATCGCTAACCCTAACTGTTCTACTATTCAAGCAGTTGTTGCACTTAAACCGTTAAACGAAGCGTTTGGTATTAAGCGTGTTATTTATTCCACCTACCAAGCTGTTTCAGGTGCAGGCGTTAAGGGTTTTGAAGACCTTAAAAACGGCATCAACGGTGAAGCTCCCAAAAAGTTCCCATATCCTATTTTCGGAAACTGCTTACCGCATATCGACGTATTCCTTGACAACGGCTACACAAAAGAAGAAGACAAGATGATTTTCGAAACGAGAAAAATTCTTGGTAATCCTAACCTTAAAGTTACCGCTACTTGCGTTCGTGTTCCCGTTTACTATGGACACAGCGAATCTATCAACATTGAATTTGAAAAGCCTTGCACGGTAGCACAAGTTAAAGAAGTTCTTGCTAAAACCGAAGGTATAGTTGTTGTTGACGACGGCGCAAACCTTCTTTATCCTATGCCTATTACCGCTGAAAATAAAGATGAAGTTTTCGTTGGTAGAATTAGAAAAGACGAAACGGTTGATAGCGGTGTTAATATTTGGGTTGTTGCAGATAATATCCGCAAAGGTGCTGCAACTAACGCTGTTCAAATTGCACAAAAAGCAATTGAATTAGACGCTGTTAAGGATCAATTAAACTAAATCTTTTAACTTGTAGTTAAAAATCTTATAAATTAGGAAAAGATTATGAATAAAACTATTTTCAAGGGTACTTGTACCGCTGCTATCACTCCTTTTACCGAAGACGGTATTGATTTTAACGCTCTCGGCAAACAGATTGATTTCCAAATCGAAAACGGCATTGACGCTCTTTGTATTTTAGGAACTACGGGGGAAGCCCCCACTATCACCGACTCTGAATACGAAGCAATTGCTAAATTCTCTTACGACAAAATTGCAGGCAGAGTTAAATTCATTTTAGGCTCTGGTTCAAACTGCACCAAAAAAGCAATTGAAAAAAGCCAACTTGCTCAAAAGATTGGTGCAGACGGACTTTTAGTAGTTACCCCTTATTACAATAAATGCACGCAAAAGGGTATCGTTAAATATTATAACGATATCGGCGACAACGTTGATATCCCGATTTTATGTTACAACGTACCTGCTAGAACGGGCGTTAATATTCTTCCACGCACAATGGAAGAAATTGCACAGCATAAAAATATCGGCGGTATTAAAGAAGCGTGTGGAAACATGGAACAAATTTGCGAAACCGCACGTTTAATCCGTGGCAAAACGGCACTCTATTCAGGCGACGACAACCTTAACCTTGCTATGCTTTCAATCGGCTCGTTAGGGCTTATTTCAGTTGCTTCAAATATTGCGCCAAAAGAAGTTGGCGACGTTGCTAGACTTTATTACGCAGGTAAAAATAAAGAAGCAACCGAACTTCAAGAAAGACTTCTTCCTTTAATCGACGCTATGTTTACCGAAGTAAATCCTATCCCTGTTAAAAAGGCTGCGGAACTTCTTGGCATGGGAAGTGGAATCGTTAGAGCCCCACTTACCGAACTTGAACCACAGCACACCCTTTCTTTAATTAAAATATTAAAAGACTTCGGTCTTAAAGTTAAGGAGTAAGTATGGTTAACGTTTTAATTAGCGGTGCGCTTGGAAGAATGGGTAAAAAAGTTTTTGAAGCTTGCGCTCTTACAGGCGGTGTTAAAGCCGTTTGCGGTGTGGATATCAAAGAAGACCTTTCTTGCCCCGATTTCCCCGTTTACGCTTCTTTTAACGAAGTTAAAGAAGACGTTGACGTTGTTATCGATTTCTCTTCTCCCCTTGCACTTCCTTCCATTATCGACTATGCCTTAAAAAATAATAAACCGATGGTTTTATGTGCAACCGGTTATAATAAAGAAGATTTGGATATAATAGATAATGCATCTAAAAGTGTAGCGGTGTTCCGTTCTGCAAATATGTCGCTCGGAGCAAACGTGCTTATTGAAGCAATTAAAGTGGTCGCTTCACTCCTTTCCGATTTCGATATGGAAATTGTTGAAAAACATCACAATCAAAAAGTTGACGCTCCTAGCGGAACTGCGCTTATGATGGCAGATGCTATTAAAGAAATTTTACCTGAAAAATTTTATCTCTACGGCAGAGAAGGTAAAGTTGGAAAGCGCACTAAGGACGAAATAGGTATCCACGCTATCCGTGGCGGTAACATTGTTGGCGAGCATGATGCGATTTTCGCTGGACTTAACGAAACGGTTACCCTTTCACACCAAGCAACAGACAGAAGCGTTTTCGCTTTGGGCGCAGTTAAAGCAGGTCGTTTTATCAAAGATAAACCTGCAGGCAAATACAATATGCAGGATTTAATTAGCGGAAAATAAAATGGACGTAAATAAACTGCACGAAATTTTATCTCTATGTGAGAAAGGCAACCCTTTTAACGAAAAAGTTACCCTTGTTGGTGCAATCAAAACGATTGATGCGGACACAGTTAATCTCGCTATTAGCCAAGGGCTTAAAGTGGTGGCAGAAAACAAGGCGCAAGAATTTAGAGATAAGGCTGACAAAATTATCGGTGCGGAGCATCATTTCATAGGGCATTTACAGTCGAATAAAATCAAATACGTTGTTGGAAAAGTTAGCCTTATTCACTCGGTTGATTCTATTTCACTCGCAGAAGATATTGATGCGTTTGCTAAAAAGAAAGGCATAATTCAAAACGTGCTTGCCGAGATAAATATCGGTGGGGAACTTTCTAAAAGCGGATTTAATCCCGCTAACGCAATTGAAAGCGTTAACGCCCTTTCTAAACTAGAAAACATCAAGGTCGTTGGACTTATGGCAATGCTTCCTAAATCTGACGACGAGACACTTATTGCGTCTCTTGTTAAACAAATGCGATCTCTTTTCGACACACTAAAAGGTGATGGTTTCCCCTTTACCTATTTATCGGTTGGTATGAGCGCAGATTATAAAATTGCTATTCAAAACGGAAGTAATATGATTCGTGTTGGTAGCGAAATTTTTGGAAAAAGAAATTACGAGGTAAAAACTGATGGGAATGTTTGATAATTTATTCGGAAAAGGTGGACGCACGCAAACGGCAGAAACTAACGACAGATTAGAAAGATCTTTTACCCCTACCACCGAAATTAGCAATCGAATTGCTATTTTTACACCAAAATCTTTTGACGACGTGCAGAAAATCATTGACGAGATGCGCAACGGCTTAACGGTTATGGTACATCTTACGGCACTTAAAACAGATACGGCTATCCGTGTTTTAGACCTTTTATCCGGTGCTATTTACGCACTTGGCGGTGGTGTTTACGAAGTTCAAAAGAACACCTTTATGTTTAACCCTGGTGGCGTTGAAGTTAGATAATTAAACTAATTCATATTATAATTAAATAAAAAAAAGCAAGCACGAAAGTGCTTGCTTTTTATTTTGATTTTTTATTACCACGGGGTTGGCACGTCAATTACGTAATGCCAGTAATTTCCTTCAAGTTCTGCTTCAGAATAGAAATATAAATGATCCGTAATTTCGTCGTTTGAAGAAGATACGGTGATATTACTCCATTCGCCTGAAGTACCACGATAGAACACGCTTTCAAGACTATAACAGGAATCAAGAACGTCTCTTTCTATTTCGATAATATTCGTAGGAATAACTATGGTTTTCAAATTAAGGCAACTAGAAAATGCATACATTTCTAGAACTTCAAGTCCGCTGGGCAATACTACGTTAACTAATGATGTGCATGATTGAAATGCACTTTGCTTTATAGTTTTTAAACCAGTTCCAAACTTGATTTCTACTAACCCTTCGCAACCACAAAAAGCGTCTTCTTCTATCGTTTCAACACTGTTTGGAATGGTTACTTTTGTTATCGTTTTTTGGTTTAAGAACGCATTGTCTTTTATTACTTTAATATTAGAAGGAATAGTGATTTCAGTTGCCGTGCCTTCGTATGCTAAAAGAGTTCTAACGTCTTCATTGTCCCCACCTAAGTAGGAGATAAAACCTTCGTTTTTACTTAAAATACTAATTTCTTCAGCCGAAGTATGCACCGCTTCTACGTATCTGAAAATATCTGCTATACTTGGCGCACCAATACTGGTTGTTAAATTATATACTTCTACAAGTTTATAGCATCTGAAGAACGCACCAGAATCAACAGATTGAACGTTAGACGGAATTACTACGCTTAAAAGTGAAATACAATCACGGAAAGCATTGTAACCTAAACTTACAACACCACTTCCAAGGTCAAGTTCTTTTAAACTTGAACAATCTTCAAACGTGCTTCTTTCAATGGCTGAAAGACCATTGCCGATTTTTACGTATTCTAACGCATAGCACACCTTAAATGCAGATTCGCCCAAAGTGGTAACGCTATCAGGTATGATAATCTCAGTTAACGCTTCACATGCTGCAAAAGCATAGTTTCCTATCGTTTCAACTGTGTTTGGTAATTCTATACTTTCTAACGATTCACAACCGTTAAAAGCATCTTCACATATGGTTCTTACATTGTTGCCCAAAGTCACGCTGGTCAACTTTTCACACCACATAAACGATTTTTCGCCAATTTCTGTAACACCGTTACCGATAACAACACTCTCTAATGAAGGACATCTTTCAAATACCGAATCACCCATACTCGTAACAGTATCTGGAATTGTAATACTCTTTAACGAAAGCATTTCCTTAAACGCATTATCACCTATGCTTTCTATACCGCTAGACATTGTTATACTAGATAATGAATTTAAATTTTCAAACGCCGAATTACCGATAGTCTTGATTGTTGACGGTAAAGTTAACGTTACGGTCTGTCCGTTTTTGAACGCTTCATCTTTTATGCCTACTACTGGCAAGCCGTTGTATTTGCTAGCGATAACAACGTATGCATCAGTACAAGTTCCTTCGCCTGCTACAAGATATCCAGTACCGTCAGAGTTAAGTTCGTACAATATACCTTCTGACGGTGGTTCACTACCGCCATCTCCACCGTCGCAAGCAACTATTCCAAAAGAACAAGCTACTGCAAGCAATAAGCAAAAAATTGCTAATAGTCTCTTTTTCATTTTACTTTCTCCTTATAAATAGTTTTTGCTTCTTGGGGTTGTAGGTTTAATTTTTCATGCATATTATAAGTCCCAAAAAAGTCAAAATATAAATATCAAATATTATAACCCCCACCCGAAAATTTGTCAACACCTAATTTATAATGTTTACGAAATATTTATGAGTAATATATCTGTAATAAAAAAAGAGACTTTTACTGTCATTAAAGTAAAAGTCTCATTATAGTACATAGTAATTTCTTTTTGCAAATTAGTCTCTAATTCCGAGAGAGATATATGTCTGTTCAAAAGCAGCAATCTTTTCTGCAAAGAGTGCTTGTTCTTCTGCCGTGATGGGAAGTTCTATGGGTTTAACAAGTCCTGTTGCATTTATCATACATGGAATTCCAAGGCTCATATCCTTTGCACCATATTCACCGTTAAGTACGGTTGAAAGTGGTAAAATTGTGTTAGAGTCTGCAAGAAGTGATTCAACAAGTTGAACTGTTGACGCACCGATTGCATAGAAGGTTGCACCCTTAGCCTTGATAACCTTTGAACCTGACTTTTTCATACCAACGTAAATATTTTCAAGTTCTGCTTCAAGCGTTGCTTCGTCAATACCCATAATTTCTTTGCAATAAGTCTTAATAGGAAGACCACAAATGGTGCAAAGACTCCATGGAACCATACAAGCATCACCGTGTTCACCGAATACGTATGCATTAACGTTCTTAACGTCAACTTTGCAGTATTGTGCGATTGCTTGTGCTAAACGGTTGCTATCTAAAAGCGTTCCCGTGCCGATTACCTGACTTGCAGGAAGACCCGTGCATTTAATCGTTGCGTAAGTAAGCACGTCAACGGGGTTAGATACGATAATATATAAAGCGTCTGGAGCGTATTTTGCAACAGTTGGCATTACCTTAGTGATAAT
>SVIE01000070.1 GCA_015069625.1 Clostridiales bacterium
AAGCGTTGCAAAAATTGTTGAAGTTATAATTATTGGAAGATAAATAACAACACGCAAAAGTTTGTGGCAAGCAATTTTTTTGTATATAAAATAGCAAATAATTAGTGATAACGGTAAATTAATAAACGTATCTTGCACAAAAAACAAGAAAGTATTGCGCAAATATACAAGCAAATTTTCTTCTGTATTAGTAAACTGTTTTAAAACCTTTGCAAAGTTATCTAGCCCCCACTTATAACCGCCACGGCTGCCATAAAGAGGAACTTGGAACGCCATAAGTATAGAGTTGAAATTTATATAAACGTAAAAAAACAAAAAAGCAATAATCGGAAGCGTAAGCACGGATATTAAAAACACCGTTGCACCCGTATCTTTTTTCTTTTTGTTAATTTGAGGTGTGCTCATTTTCTCTCCTATAAAAAACGCCATACACCACCACCGCCAAAAATTTGGCGGTGGTGGTATTCTTAAAAGTTAATTTTGGTTAAATGTTATACAGGAATCATATCCGTAGGCTTAGTTTGGGTAATGTTCTTAATCAAAATTTGCTGTCCTGCAAGTTCTGTTCTACTAAATAATAAAACATAGCCAACCGATGCCGTGCCAAAATCAAATTCGTACACCTGATATCCGTCGCTATAACTTCCAATGATTGCGCTAGGCACCCACTTAATACGATTGTTAACATTATTATCCGCAGTGGAACGAGAAGTATAAAGATTTAAATATGGCATTTTGCCGTCTGCAATAATAGTACTTAAACCCCTTGCAACAATATAAACTTTACCTGTCAATGCAGTTTGGAATTCTAAACCAAGTTGACGGTTTCCAAATTTACCCCCATTAGTGGTTTCCGCCCAGCCGTAGTACAGTATCTGTCCGTTTATGAGTGTAGGATTTAATTCGGTGGATTGATTAAAGATGTCTGTTCTAAGATCACTCCCCCAGTTTGATTTTTTAGCAGTACCCACAAGAGTAATATCTCCTACCTGATAAGTATCTGTAGCAGCATTTTCAGTTAAATTCTTAACTTGTTCAGAAGGAATAATGGTTGCTTTTGAAAAATATAACGAAACTTCATCCCCATCTGCATAGCTATTTATATCAAACCTTAAATATTTATAATCCAAAAATGCCTTAGCGTTAAACGTGACCAACCCCCATGAATTTGCGACTACCTGCACGCCAGGTGCTCTTCCTAAACGCACCCAAACCGTGCTAACGTTGGCAGGTGTTTTGGGATAAATACTAAAGGAAATATAATCATCGTCTTCATACTCAACATTAGCGGGATTAAATTCAACCCACAAGACACCACTTTTAGTCTCAGATGTAGTAAAGTCTAGCCTTGTTAAAGAAGTCCCTACGGATTTAACAACTTCATCTTCGCTATCCGCAGCAAGATATTCTTTGCTAACAATGGTATCTGCGCCAGAGACTGTTTTTGTTTGAGCAAAACCTACTTCACGGTCAAAAAAGAGTGCCGTATTAGGTTCTTCTTCAAGTGCATAACTTATCAAATCAGACGTAACGTTTGCCTCATAGGATTTTTGATAAACCTCGAATGACTCTAAAACTGACGTAAAATCCGGTTCTACATTTTCGTCAACGTACGACCAACTATATCTCATACCCTTTACGTAGTTACTGTTGTTTTGACACAACAACTCCGTCCAATAACTTTCTGGAAGTTCCGGTATATCTGCCGTATCAACGTTTTCACCGTCTTTTACGTCAACCGATTTAATTAACACCATTTCGTTATTGTAGAAATTTACGCGATGAGTTATACTGTTATTTACAGGAAGCTCGTCTTTGTTAATTTCAATCTTGTTTTCAAGGGTATTTTTAACTTCTACGCTGATATTAGCGTTCAATGTTTTTAAGCCTTTTTGAACAAAATTATTATACTTGGCTTGAGTATCTATAACGATAGGATAATCTTCCCCGCCAAACCAACCATAAGGACTATTTTCATCATCAAGTATAGGATTTGCATAAGCATTTTCAGTATCTTTACCATCCAAGACTGCCGATTGCAATACGTCGTACATATTTCTTGATGCTGACTCTACCAAATTACCGTTCCAATGCGCGAACACGATAAAGTTGACCGTGTTATAATCACCGTCGAATTCAGCCAAATTGATGTCAAGCAAGCAGTTTGAAAAATAAGCAGAATCGCCGTTTACGTCTATGCCGTTATAAATTTTGTTTTTGTCAGCAACGACTTTTTGCGCTTTTCTAAATCCGCAATTTTCAAACAAAAGGTTATCTAAATCGCTAACTTCCATATTTTCTTCGTAGTGTACTTCAGGAACTACGTAAAAAACCAAGTCGTCTGAAGATTCTTTTATCATGCTAGCAGTAGTTTCATCCATTTGCAATCTGAATCTCATACCACCGTCTTCGATAACCTTTACCGAAGCACCATCTTCAAACGCAAAAGTTGCAGGGGTGTATGCCATTGCAAACGTGTTCCCCATATTTACCGCAACAAATGCAAGCATCGATAAGATTAACGTTGTTAAAAGAGTTATTAAACTTATTCTTTTGGTTTTACTCATAAGTCAAATCCTCCACTTGTTTTATTGTCCCATTCGTCGGAATTGATAGCATCATTATTGCTTGCAAGCATCACGTCATCTTCTCGGAATAACGATGGGATAAATTCGGGACAATCGTACTGTTTTTTCATCATTGCCAAAATCCTCCTAAAAAAATTTTTTTATTAAAAGCGAAATCGCTTTAATTCCTTTATTATTTTTTTATAAACGTTTTTGAACGCGCAAATTATCCGATACCTTTTTATCGGATAATTTGCACTTACTTCCTATCTAATACTGATATCGGTAATCGTTACAAGTTCCGTATCGGGTAAAAGTAATTGATGCCCCGTCCACAAACGGAAATACTTTAGTTCACTTGCAACCGTGCTAACGTCAAAGCACCAAGTAATAAGTCCGTCCTTTTCTTCCACAAACGTGCCACGAGGTGATGACTTATGACCAGATTCACGCCCTGTAAACACTTGTAGATACGTACCGTAAACGTCATTAGCGTCGTCTCTATTTACAAGCCCGCTTGCCGTTATATAAATCTTTTTGCCAGAGTTTGCAGGTATTGCATCTTTCAACTCGATACCGATGCACGTGTTCTGTGGACTTACGAGTTTACCTTCCTCCCTTCTCATTGACCTTGCATAAAAACGCAACGTATCGTTTACTTGGAAATAACTGGTATCCCAAGGTGAGGCGTAAACTTTAGTGTCATAATTATACTCGCCCCATTGGTTTGCACCGTTTGTGGTGAGTGCGTTTACTTTACCTATGCAAGTAGTCGAGCCGATATTAAATTCATAGGTATCGCTAGCCGTTGTCAAATCTTTAACTTCACTTGCGCTATATACCTTTGCTTTGGTCAAATATAGCGACCCTTTCATATTCGTCTGCGTATTTGCAGAATACTTAGAGCCACCGAGAGTTTCAGAGTCAATTTCAGCGATAAACTTCAATTGAATTTCATCTAAAATTTTATCGGCTGGTAACAATACCAACGAGGTTTTTTTGTTGTGCAAATAAGTGCCGTAAACGAAATAATCTTTTAATTTATCGTTATCGTTTGTATCTACGTAAGGAGCGTTTAGTCTGATACTAACGTAATCAGCACCTTGAACGTCCGCCATAGCGTAAAAGGCAACGTAATCACCTTCGTTAAACTCGTAATCACA
>SVIE01000071.1 GCA_015069625.1 Clostridiales bacterium
CCAACTACCATACCTTCATAAACTTGCGTGCCTGCACCGATAAATAATTGTCCCCTTCCTTGAGCATTGAAAAGCCCGTAAGTTACCGCTTCACCCGTTTCAAACGCTACGAGCGAACCCGTTGTACGTCTTTCGATATCACCTTTATATTCTTCATATCCATAGAACACGGTGTTGAACACCCCTTCGCCACGGGTTTCGGTTAAGAATTGACTTTTATATCCGAAAAGTCCACGTGCGGGAACTTTGAATTCAAGCCTTATACGGCTTCCGATATTATCCATTTGTAAAAGTTCGCCCTTTCTAACACCCATGCTAGAAAATACGCTTCCCGTTTTATCTTCCGGCACGTCAACAACTAATTTTTCAATAGGTTCTAGAATAACGCCGTCTTGTTCTTTATATAAAACTTTTGGTGCGCCTACTTGGAATTCATAACCCGCCCTTCTCATTGTTTCGATTAAAATTGAAAGGTGCATTTCCCCACGACCACACACACGATAAGAATCCGCCGAGTCCGTTTCTTCAACACGGAGCGACACGTCTTTTAACATTTCTTTAAATAATCTATCACGCAAGTGTCTTGTAGTTACAAACTTGCCTTCTTTACCTGCAAACGGACTATCGTTAACAGAGAAGGTCATTTCAACGGTGGGTTCGGAAATCTTAACGAACGGAACGGGTTCTTTATACCCTACCGCACAAACAGTATCACCAATAGAAACGTTTTCAAGTCCGCTTATGCATACTATATCGCCTGCTTTTCCACTTTCAACGTTAACCCTATTTAGCCCTTCTATTTGGAAAATATTTACGAGCCTTCCTTTCATTTCTTTGCCCGTTACGTTGTAATTGCAAGTTTCCACTTCGTCGTTTACTTTAACCTTTCCACGTTCAATTCTGCCGATACCTATTCTACCAACGTATTCATTATAGTCAACTGATGAAACAAGCATTTGGAAAGGACCTTCATCATCCACTTCCTGCGGTTCAAAATAGTTTATGATTGCATCAAAAAGCGGGGTTAAATCTTTACCTGGCGTATTGAAATCCAACGTTGCCGTACCCGCTCTTCCCGAACAGAAAACGATAGGGCTATCAATCTGTTCTTCAGATGCGTTAAGGTCAAATAAAAGTTCTAAAATTTCATCTTGAACTTCATTAAGCCTTGCATCAGGACGGTCAATTTTATTTACTACAATTATGAGTTTATGGTTAAGTTCGAGTGCCTTTTGCATTACGAAACGAGTTTGTGGCATAGGCCCTTCACACGCATCAACAAGCACTAATACACCGCTTACCATTTTTAATACACGTTCTACTTCTCCACCGAAGTCTGCGTGACCTGGCGTGTCGATTATGTTTATTTTTACACCCTTATAAAATGCAGACGTGTTTTTAGCAAGGATAGTTATACCACGTTCTCTTTCTAAATCGCCAGAGTCCATAACTCTATCCATTACGTCTTGATTGTCGCGGAATATTCCGCCTTGCTTTAACATTTCGTTTACTAGCGTTGTTTTACCGTGGTCTACGTGCGCTATTATTGCAACGTTTCTTACGTCAGTTCTTTTCAAAATCTTGTCCTTCTTTTAGTAATTTTATGGTTTTCGGTTATATACGTCCCTATTTGAACGGATTTATTTGTTCTCACCAAACGTTTTATCTAGTTCTACTTTTACAGCCTTTATTCTGCCACGGAACATTAGTGGATGCGCTTTGCATACGAACTTATATGCCGTAAATGCATAAGTTATTGCATCCTTATCCCCAGATGAAATTGCGCTTTTAAGCGTGCTTATAATAAGCGCAAGATCTTCTTTTTCTTCATCTTTAAGACCGCTTGCTTTTACCTTTTTTCTATCTTCTTTAAGAAAGTTTTTTATGGCTTTTATACTTTCAGCGCAAGCCTTTTCTTCAAGTTCTTTTTCTTTAAGAACCTTTGCCATTTCTTCTGCTTGCTTTTGAGCACGAAGTTGCTGTTCTTGATTTACCGCTTCAACGGGGTCTTGAATTTTACCTTCAATTACGTTTTCCATTAAATTAACAACGGTTGCTTTGAAGGGTTTAATTACAAGCCTTAAAAACGCAGAATATCCTTCGTAGATACTGCCGTTTTCATAAAAATATTTACTGATAAAATCACCGACATCAAGTTTTCCACCGTCAAAATCCATCAATAAACTAAACGTTAACGCAAGCAATTCCCTTGACGACTGAGGCATGATAAATTCGCCTTTTCCGTCGTTTAATACGTTTTTAATGAAATATTCGTTCTTGGCTTTGGTGTAATCAAAATCGGTTAAGCACCCCTTAAAAATCGCCATAAGCGTTTCAGATGACGCTATACTTTTAAGTAAATTCACGATTTTTACGTTTGCTAAAATATACTTACTGTCAATAAACTCGTCTGCACGCACGATAAATGCGTTCAATTCTTCTCTTTTGGTCAAAATACTGCACCTCCGCATAATTTTGCTTTTTAATTATAACACATTTATTTACTTTATATAAAGTTTTTTTCACGCCATTTTTTAATTTTTTCTATAAACTTCTTTACAAATCTCGTTTTTGTGGTATAATTAAAGAAATTTTTAGGGTTTTTTAGATTTTCGACTGTTGAGCCGAAATTTTTTTAACCTTTTGAAAGCGATTCCATACAAAAATCGCAAAACAGAAAAAGATTACAAAAGTTTTAAGCTTTAGGAACAAGCAAGACTAGGCTCGCTTGACGTAAACGGATGAGATTGACCGTCTGGTCATCGAAGTCGTTTACAAAAGCAGAAACGAAGTATTGCGAAGTTTATAAAGATTACAAAAGTTTTAAGCTTTAGAAACAAGCAAGACTAGGCTCGCTTGACGTAAACGGATGAGATTGACCGTCTGGTCATCGAAGTCGTTTACAAAAGCAGAAACGAAGTATTGCGAAGTTTATAAAGATTAAAGGGGTTAGAATGCAGGTTAAAGGCGATTCATCACTCAACAAGTTAATATTATTGTTCGTCTTTGACAAGATGGAAGTTCCGCTATCTGAAAACACGGTGCTTGATATGTGTTGTTCTTCTAACAACTGGCTTAATTACATGGATTGTCAGCCAATACTTAATCAACTTCTTGAATGCGGTTGGATTTACAATATCAGCACACCCGAAGACCCCCTTTATACCATTACTCCAGACGGAAGAATTTGCCTTGCTAACTTCTTTATTTCTATTCCTGCTTCGACCCGTACGGCAATATCGTTATTTATAAAAAACAATCGCTCTAAATATCGTAGAAAACAAGAATGCGTTGCCGATTACTTTATGAATAAAGACGGAACTTATACCGTGTACTTAAAAATTATCGAACCGCTTCAACCGGTTTTTGAACTTAAACTCGTTGTCCCAAACCGCCAAATTGCAAAAGACATTTATAAAAAATGGGATGAAAAGGCGGTGGACGTTTACAGAAACGTTTATGAAAATTTAGTTGACTAGGAGACCCGCTTATGCACATTTACAACACTAAAGGAACTTGCTCTCGCCAAATTCTGTTTGACGTTACCGACGATATGAAAGTTACAAACGTTAAGTTTATCGGCGGGTGTAGCGGTAATTTACAAGCCCTTGCACGCCTTGTTGAAAATAAACCCGTTGATGAAGTTATCGACACGCTTAAAGGAATTAAATGTCGTTCAAATACTTCTTGTGGCGACCAACTTGCAACC
>SVIE01000072.1 GCA_015069625.1 Clostridiales bacterium
CTGAAGCAATTTTAACGCAAACGTTAAAGAATTTATCTAACCCCGCGCATCCGTATAGACAAAAAATTGAATCGGATTTTAACGGTAGAGTTCAAGTTTATAGCAAACAACAAGTTTTAGACGGACAACAATTTAATCCTACTACTGTAAACGAGCAATTATCTATTGTGGTAATGAGTTTTGATAGCTTCCGTATCAAAAACAAAGAAGGTAGGAAGGTTTATCAAGAAAACGGCAACTTACAACAGTTTACAAAATTTATTTCTACACCTGAAACCCTTATTGAAGGTGTTGACGATACTGCGCTTATTCAAGTATTGAATCAACTTTCCCCCGTTGTGGTCGTTGACGAAAGCCATCACACTATGGGCGAATTAAGTGTAGAAATGCTTAAAAACTTAAACCCTTGCTTTATTCTTGACTTAACCGCTACACCAAGAAAGAACAGTAATATCATTTCTTACGTAGATGCGGCACAACTTAAAGCGGAAAATATGGTTAAACTTCCCGTTATTGTCTATAATCGTCCGTCGCAAGAAGAAGTTATTGCCGATGCGATTGACTTGAGAAACCGTTTAGACGAACTTGCTAAAACAAATACGGGCAGACGCTATATTAGACCTATCGTTTTGTTTCAAGCACAACCCCGAAATGGTGAAAACAAGGAAACCTTTGACAAGTTAAAAGAAAAACTTGTAGAAAACGGTATTCCTGCGGAAGAAATTGCAATTAAGACGGCGGAAATCAATGAAATTAAAGATAAAGACTTAATGTCGCCCGATTGCAAGATAAAGTATATCATTACGGTTAACGCGCTTAAAGAAGGTTGGGACTGTCCGTTTGCGTATATTTTAGCAACACTTGCAAACAAAACTTCTACTGTTGACGTAGAGCAAATTTTAGGTCGTGTTTTGCGTTTGCCTTACACAAAACAAAACACGAGTAAGTTCTTAAATCTTTCTTACGTGCTTACAAGTTCTAACGATTTCCACGCTACGATTACGAAAGTAATTCAAGGACTTAACGATGCTGGCTTTAGTAGTAAAGATTACCGTGTGGCAGAAGAAAAACCTGTTGTTGAACCTGCACCGAAGCCTGTACAACAAGAAATTGCGTTTACACCGCCTACGGTGGATGAAGAAGAATTTTTGCAGTTTGATAGTTCGGCACTTAAAGCAATTATCGAAGAAAGGCAAAAAGCGGAAACGCCTTCTACTGCTATTGACGATATGTTGGCAAGTGCAGAAGTTAAGAGTGATACTTATGATGAAGAATTAAAAGCGCTTCAGACGGAGCCTTTAAGTGATTTACCGTTGGAGGTAAGAAGTAAAGTGACTACATATAGAATTTACGATGAATATAAAAATGAAGCCTTAGCGCTAGAAATTCCGCAGTTCTATTATAAGTCCGAGAACAGTTTATTTGCTTTCTTGGATGGCGATTATAAAGAACTTGTAAGTAAGGAATTTTTATCCGACGGTTTTACTTTGAAAGATAAAAGCGTTGAAATTGATTTCCGTTCAGCAACCGAAGGTGTTGCAGAAGTTGACGTCAATAAAAACGAAAAACCGAAATATCGTTTTATGGCTGAAGCTGAAAGTGAATATTTCAAAGAAATGTTTAAAAATCAAGCGCCCGAAAGCCGTGTGAGAAACTGTAAATATCAAATAAAGAAAATTCTTGAAACTCTTGATATTGTTTCGAGTGGCGAATTGACAGCTTATATCGACCGTGTTGTAGAAAATATGAACGGTGACGAACTTGCAGCGCTTGAAAAGAACGTTCACGGTTTTGCTATAAGAATAAAAGACAAAATCAATAAACTTCTTGATGAATATCGTCGTGATAGATTTAAGCATTTAATTGAAACGGGTAAAATTGTTTGTATTCCGTCGTTTAAGTTAAAGAGTGAAATCAATCCGGGCGAAACGTTCTCGTTGCTTTCTAAGTCTTTATATACTGAAGAACAAACGATGAACGCTTTTGAACGCAAGGTTATTGAAAAAGTTTCTTCTATGCCTAATATTAAGTGGTGGCATAGAAATATTGAACGTCACGAGTTTTGTATAAACGGTTTTATCAACCATTATCCTGACTTTATCGTTATGACAAATAGTGGTTTTGTCGTGATGATTGAAACCAAAGGTGAACACTTAACGTCTAACGACGATAGCCGTGAAAAAGCTGAACTAGGCAAGATGTGGCAAGCGCAAGCAGGTAGTAAGTTCCGTTATTATATGGTAAGCGGGAACGAAATTGCAAGCAATCCCGATGCTACGTCTTTTGATAAATTTTTGAACATTATTAAAGATTTATAAGGAGAAACATTGAAGAAAACACTAAAGAAAATTTTTAATATAGTTTGGCACGTTTTAGTCGCAACTGCTTTTTGTGGCTTTATCGTGTTGCCTTTTTTACATAACACCATTAACAAAACGCTTGGACAATGGTTATGGTATCCTTGCCTTGCAATTTTCTTGGTTTATTCCTTTATACCGAATAAGAAAATGAAAGAGCAGTCTAAGTTTGTTCAAATTTCTTCTTCGGGTGGAATATTACAATTGCTTTTTATCATAAGTGGAATATTCGTAATCAACTACTATGATATAGGCTATAATTGGTATTGGTTTGCGTTTACGTTGATTGCAGTAAGTATTCCAATCGGATGCGTAACTGTAAAAGCGTGGGCAGAAAGTAAAAATACTTACTCTACGGAGCAAGTAAAAGCTGCCAACGTTCGTTTAGGCAAGTATATTATGTTTTATTGGCTACTTGATTTGTTCTATATGGCGTGTTTCAATCAATGGCTTGTATTACAGTTTGTTTTCGGTGGGGTAGCAATGTTGATTGTTTTCTATAGTTTAACAGTTGCGTTTTTATCCGAAAGCAAAACAAATAAATGGCTTTTACTTACGGACTTCCTTTTAGGAATAGGTTTGACGGTATATTTGATTTATATTATTCCGAATAGTAGTTTGCGAGAAATTTTAATTCCTATCATCTCTGCTGTTTATGGTGGCTTACTCACGCTTGTTGGTGTTGCGTGGACTATTAAAAGCAATAATAAGGATAGAAAAGCCGATTTAGAACGCATTGAAAATGAACGAAAAGAAGAAGAACGCAAAAAGGCGAAACCGTTATTTACTTTTAATATGTTCGACCATATTCCAAGCACTAAAGACGGAAGAAAAATCTGCGTTACAATAGAAGACCTAAATAAAGATTGTTCCGTACACGCTGAAATTGAAAATTCAGATAAATGCTCTTTTGAAATTAAGCGTTTGTATCACGACAAAAAATGGTATGAACTTAATGGGAATACTGTTATTTTACCAAACTCGAAAGTATTGTTTGCCTTTAACTTTAATGATGTTTTTGATATGTATCTTGAAGTTGTCGATTCATTGGGATATACTTATTATTATGAACTTAAAGTGTTGCATCTCGTAATAGGGAAAGGCGATGGTAAGCATTTTCATACTATAAGGGAAATTAGGGAAACACCAAGTAAAATTTTAGAAGAAAAAAGAATTTTAGTAAAAACACAAGATTAAACCTATGGAGTAAAATATGGGACAAAAGAAACACAACGGTTTATTATTAACTATAAATATTATAGGCTGTATTGTTTCAATTGCAGTATTGTTGGTTTATTATGGCAAGACAGTGGAGGAAATTCATGGTCATG
>SVIE01000073.1 GCA_015069625.1 Clostridiales bacterium
ATCCGCCGATACTTAACTTTTTTAAGTCGCTGCGAATGACTTTACTAATTCTTTTTGAAGTTAGTCGCAGAGGTCTAGCCTCCACACTTGTCAACGGAAATTATCTGTCGTTTTCTAACGTTTTTCAGTAACTTCCCGTATCAACCCAGATTACACAGCCTAAACATTATAACCTAATAGCCAACCTTTGTCAAACGTTTAAGCATGGTTTTTGGAAAAATTTTTCAATAAAAAATAATAAATTTTTTTATGGATTTTTATAAGGTTTTTATGCAAAAATACCGTAAAATTTTACACTTTTACGGTATTTTTATTCGTTATGCTATTTCTTTTTTTATAATCTTAGGAGTCGTTTTATTATTTACCACGTCTTCATCTACAATAATTTTTACAACGTCTTCTTGCGTTGGAATATCATACATTGTATCAATCATCACGTTTTCCAAAATAGAACGAAGTCCCCTTGCTCCGGTATTAAGTTCGATAGCACGCTTTGCTACCGCCCTTACCGCATCTTCGGTGATTTCTAATTCTACGTTATCAAGCCCGATTAAACTTTCATATTGTTTAACTAGTGCATTCTTAGGCTTAGTCATTATTGAAACAAGTGCATTTTCATCAAGCGGATGTAATCCAACCGTTATCGGCACTCTCCCAACAAATTCCGGAATCAGACCGTACTTAATCAGATCTTGCGGTTGAACGTCACGAATAAAATCATACGTTTTATCCTTATCTTTTTCAATACTTCCACCAAAACCTAACGACGCTTTTTCTTTGCGTTTAGAAACGATATCTTCTAAACCAACGAAAGCGCCACCGCATATAAACAATATATTTGTGGTATCAATTCTAATACACTCTTGTTGTGGGTGTTTTCTTCCACCTTGAGGTGGAACGTTCGCCACCGTACTTTCAATAATTTTTAAAAGTGCTTGCTGAACACCTTCACCAGAAACGTCACGAGTGATAGAAACGTTTTCGCTCTTTCTTGCGATTTTATCTATTTCGTCAATATAGATAATACCCTTTTGCGCCTTTTCTATATCGAAGTCGGCAGATTGAATAAGTTTCAATAAGATATTTTCAACGTCTTCACCAACGTAACCTGCTTCTGTAAGCGTGGTTGCATCTGCAACGGCAAACGGAACGTCTAAAATCTTAGCAAGCGTTTTTGCAAGCAACGTTTTCCCGCTACCCGTAGGGCCTAAAAGCAAAATGTTACTTTTGTCAATCTCTACTTCCGTCTTTTTTGCACCTATTCTTTTATAATGGTTATAAACTGCAACCGATAAAACCTTTTTTGCTTCGTCCTGCCCAACTATATATTCGTCAAGGCGAGCCTTGATTTCCGTAGGCTTTAAAAGGCGTGAAGAAGATGCTTCACCGTTTTCGTTTTCTAAATGCTCTGCATCTTCCAAAACAATTTGACGGCAAATTTCTACACATTCATCACAAATATAAAACCCGTTAGGTCCTGCAATTAGATTTTTGGTTAATTCTTTAGGCTTTCCGCAAAAAGAACAAACAGGTTGATTGTTATCTCTTTCTTTCATGTCACTCCGCTAATTCAACGGACGCTTTACAAAAATATCGTCAATAAGTCCGTATTCTCTTGCTTCTTCAGCCGATAGATAATTATCTCTATCGGTATCTTTCTCTACTTGTTCGTAAGGTTTTCCGCTATTTTCTGCAAGAATACTATTTAAGCGACGCTTGATTTTAATAATATGGTCTGCTTGGATTTTAATATCGCTTGCCTGACCTTGCGCTCCGCCTAAAGGTTGGTGAATCATAATCTCGCTGTTCGCAAGCGCAAAACGTTTACCTTTTGCACCGCTCGATAGTAAAAACGCACCCATGCTTGCAGCCATACCGATACAGATAGTACTTACGTCACATCTAATATAATTCATAGTATCGTAAATTGCCATACCTGCGGTTACGCTTCCACCTGGGCTATTAATATAAAGACAGATATCCTTGTTTGGGTCTTTTGCTTCAAGATAGATAAGTTGTGCAACTATACTATCTGCAACAGCATCATTGATTTCACCCGTTAAAAAGATAATTCTATCTTCTAATAATCTTGAATAAATATCGTAACTTCTTTCTCCCTTGCCCGTTTGTTCGACAACGTAAGGGATTACGGAATTCCTTTCTTTCATTTTTTACTCCAATTTTATAAATCTATCGCAACCAACCTAAATGATTGCGATAGAGTTTAATTTATTATTCGATTGTGTTGCCGCTCTTTAATAAATCAAAAAGTTTTTTGATGATAATGTCGTTTTTGATGTAATCAAGTTGACGTGCATTCATATGCTTTTTAACGTCAGGAATTTCTTTTCCTTGTGCCTTTGCCATTTCAGCAACTCTTGCTTCAACGTCTTCTTCGGTTGCGTCAACCTTTTCGTCTGCGATAATCTGTTCGATTACGAGTTGAGATTTAACGTATTCAGTAGCCTGTTCGGTGTAATCTGCACGGAAATCGTCCATCGTTTTGCCGATATATTTAAGGTAATCATCAAGTTTTAAACCTTGGTAAGAAAGTCTATATTCCATTTCTTGAACCATACGGTCTTTTTGATTTTCGATAAGTGCTTCAGGAATTTCAACTTCGGTGTTCTTGGTGATGTTTTTGATGATTTCATCTTCAAGTTCACGATCTGCTCTATCTTGAGCTTGTTTTTCAAGGCGTGCCTTTGTTTCTGCCTTATATGCTTCAACAGATTCTGTACCTACTGCGTCTTTAATAAATTCGTCGTTGATTTCAGGAAGTTCTTTTGCCTTAATTTCGTGAAGTTTAATAGCAAACACAGCGTCTTTGCCTTTAAGTTCTTCTGCATGATATTCTTCAGGGAACTTAACGTTGATATCTCTATCTTCACCGATATTCATGCCGATAACTTGTTCTTCAAATCCTGGAATAAACGTTTTGCTTCCGATAACGAGAGATTGCTTTTCTGCCGTTCCGCCTTGGAACTTAACCCCGTCAACACTACCAGAATAGTCGATAATAACCGTATCACCGTCAGCAACCGCTCTATCAGTAACGTCAACAAGGCGAGAATTACGTTCTTGCAAACGGGTTAATTCTTCGTTAACGTCTTCATCAGTTACATTATACACGTTTTTCTTATAAGTTATACCTTTGTATGCGCCAAGTTTTACTTCAGGCTTTACTGCAACGGTTGCTAAAATCGTAAGTCCTTCCGCAGTTAAATCCTTAATTTCAACTTCAGGTTGAGCGATTACTTCAAGGGTGGTTTCTTTATCAAGGATTTCTCCATAATATTTTGGGAATGCATAGTTGATTGCATCATCATAGAAAATTCCTTCGCCATAAGTAGAAACAAGGAAATTCTTTGGAACTTTACCCTTTCTGAAACCTGGAAGTGAATACTTGCCTTTGGTCTTTTCGTAAGCCGTGTCAATCGCACCCTTCCATTCTTCTTTATTAAGTTCGATGGTGATTTTTACCGTGCTCTTTTCGGCTTTTTCAATAGTGTACTTCATAATTAACTCCTGCTTTATTTATAAATATTTAAAATTCTTACATATTTTATCATAACGTCATTTAAAACGCAAGTTTTTTAAGCCTTTTATTTGCATTTTAAAAATTCGTCGTG
>SVIE01000074.1 GCA_015069625.1 Clostridiales bacterium
CCACTCTCGTTGTCGCAACCTACCCGTTCAAGTCCCATTTTGAGAAACAAAAAACCCGACCTAACAATTTAGGTCGGGTTTATTTGGTGCGAAGGATGGGACTTGAACCCACACGGATAACCATACGCCCCTCAAACGTACGCGTCTGCCAATTCCGCCACCCTCGCAACCAGCCTTTATATATTAACTAAATTATTTTGATTTGTCAAGAATATCACCATACAATTTTCGATATTTTATAAAACTTTTATAAGTTTTTTCTACGTATCTTTCAGTTTCTTCGTATGGTATTTTAGAAAGAGTCTTACCATCTTGCGAATACCTTTCATCTTTTAGCCACTCTCTAACCCTTCCTTCACCTGCGTTGTATGATGCAAGCATGCTTTTCGTATCAGAAAACCTATTAGTTAGATACCTTAAATAAAATACTCCAAACTCAATATTCGTTTTTGCATCAAACAAATCGTAATTCTTTTTTCCTAGTAAATTTGCTATATATTCTGCCGTGCTATCTGTTATCTGCATAAGCCCTTTTGCACCCTTTTCGCTTATTGCCTTCTCGTTAAATCCACTCTCTTCCCTTATCACGCTATAAATAAGCGCATTGTCCACGTTAAACGCTTCTCCATAATAACTAACGTACTCTTGATACTTTAACGGATACATCATTCTTGGCATAAGATAACACCCGCCAAACGCAAGCACTACTGCTAAAAGCATGCCTATAAATATGATTATAAATTTTACCTTCTTTCCCTTCACAAAATTAGTTTACGCAATATACCTATATAATAATACAAAAAGAAAAAACCTTGTGAAAATCACAAGGTTTACATCTTTAATCTTTATTAAAATTCTTTATCGGAAAGCGTTGCAAGCATAACCGCTTTTATAGTGTGCATACGGTTTTCCGCTTCGCTAAAAACAACGGATGCCCTGCTTTCAAACACTTCGTCGGTTACTTCCATGCAGTCAATACCATACTTTTCATAAATGGTTTTACCGATTGCCGTTTTAAGGTCGTGGAAGGCGGGCAAACAATGCATAAACACACAATCTTTATCCGCGTTTTCCATAAGCGTTTTCGTTACTCTGTAAGGCGTTAAATCGCTTATTCTTTCTTGCCATACACTATCAGGTTCACCCATGGAAACCCAAACGTCAGTATAGATTACTTTTGCGCCCTTAACCGCTTCCATTGGGTTTTCGCTAAGTTCGATAATTGCACCCGTTTGCTTTGCAATTTCCTTGCACGTTTTAACAAGTTCGCTATCTGGGAAATACTTTTTGTTTGAACATAAAACGATATGCATACCCATTTTAGCACAGCCAACCATAAGTGAGTTGCCCATGTTATATCTTGCATCCCCCATATAAACAAGTTTGATACCTTTAAGATATCCGAATTGTTCTTTAATCGTTAAAAAATCTGCTAAAATTTGCGTAGGATGAAATTCGTTGGTAAGCCCGTTCCATACGGGAACGCCTGCATGTTTTGCAAGTTCTTCAACAAGTTCTTGACCATAGCCACGATATTCGATACCGTCAAACATACCGCCAAGCACCCTTGCCGTATCTGCAATACTTTCCTTTTTGCCTATCTGCGAACCTTGTGAATCTAAATATACGGGGTGCATACCAAGATCTGCACCTGCCACTTCAAATGCGCAACGAGTACGTGTGCTAGTCTTTTCAAAGATGAGCGCAATATTTTTGCCAACTAAATGACGGTGCGCTATTCCCTGTTTCTTTTCTGCTTTAAGGCGAGCAGAAAGATTGATTAAATATTCTATTTCTTCTGGGGTGTAATCTAAAAGTTTCAAAAAACTTCTGCCCTTAAAATTCATAATCTCTCCTTATTCATCCGCACATACGGACTTAATTATTTCAAGCGCTTTTTTAAGTTGCTTATCTGGGATATTAAGCGCAGGCAATAACCTTACTTTAGTTTTTGCCGTTAAACAAAGCACGCCCTTTTTAATACATTCTTTAACTACTTCGCTTGCGGGTTTTTCCGTTTCAACACCAAGCATTAAACCCATTCCACTTACAGACTTAATTCCCTTTGCATTTTCAAGCGTAGTTACTATGAGTTTTGATTTTCTTTTAACTTCAGATAAAAATTCTTCAGTTAATCTATCAATAACGCTAATTGCCCCCGCAGAGCATACGGGATTACCGCCAAAAGTCGAACCATGGTCGCTTTTACCAAGCGTAAATTCCGCCTTTTCGCCTATCATACAAGCACCGATAGGAAGTCCACCACCAAGCCCTTTTGCCGTGGTTACAACGTCAGGTAAAATTCCATAGTGCATATACGCATAGAGTTTTCCCGTTCTACCATTACCCGTTTGCACTTCGTCAACAATCAAAAGCATATCGTTCTTTTGGCAAAGTTCGTAAGCGGTAAGAACAAAGTTCTTATTTAACACGTTTACCCCACCTTCACCTTGAACACACTCTATCATTATTGCACATGCTTTATTTTCTGAAACGAGTTTAATTAAGCCTTCACAATCGTTCGCATCAGCATATAAAAAGCCTTCTGTTAACGGCTTGAACTCTTTATGGAACACGTCTTGCCCAGTTGCAGAAAGAGTGGTTACCGTTCTGCCGTGGAAACTGTTTTTAAGGGTTATAATATTAAAATATTCTTCACCTTTATGCTCTTTTCCATATTTTCTTGCAACCTTGATAGCGCACTCGTTTGCTTCTGCACCACTATTTGAAAAGAACACCTTTTTTAGCCCTGTTTTTAGGCATAATTTTTCGGCTAAATCTGCGCAAGGGTTGGTATAATAAAGGTTGGAAGTGTGCTGAACTTTATTAAGTTGCTTTTTTACCGCACTAACCCACTTTTTATCGCAAACGCCAAAGGCGTTAACTCCGATACCCGTACCCATATCTATGTACTTTTTACCGTCGGTATCTTTATAAACACTACCCTTTCCACTTACGATTTCCACAGGAAAACGCCCGTAAGTCCCTGCAATATACCGAGTGTCTTTTACTTGAAGTTCACTCATTATTTTTCTCCTACGACCATCGTTCCTGCACCTTCGTCGGTTAAAATTTCCATAAGAATTGAGTGGGGAACTCTGCCGTCCATTATAATTACTTTTTTAACACCGTGTCCGATTGCTTCGACACAACAATCAATTTTAGGAATCATACCGCCGGATATAATTCCTTCACCTTTAAGTGTTTCTGCTTCGGAAACGGTAAGTTCAGGGATAAGCGTGTTGATGTCGTCCTTATCACGAAGCACGCCTGCAATATCCGTCATCATAATAAGACGTTCTGCTTGAAGCGCACCTGCGATAAACGCTGCCGCCGTATCTCCGTTTATGTTATAAGTGTTGCCTTCTTTATCGCAACCGATAGTAGAAATTACGGGGATATATCCCTTTTCTAAAAGGTCGTTTACAGGGGTAATATCAACCTTGGTGATTCTACCAACGTAACCTAACTTTTCGTCTTTTACTTCTGCTTGAATTAGGCTTCCGTCAATACCTGAAATTCCCATGGCCTTTCCGCCTTTGCTTTCAAGGAAATTAACAAGTGATTTATTTACCTTGCCCGCAAGAACCATTTGCGCAATATCTACC
>SVIE01000012.1 GCA_015069625.1 Clostridiales bacterium
ATAAAGGCAAGTAAATACACCCTTTTCATCGCCTTTAAAAATAGTACGGCGCTTAAAAAATAAGCGCCGTTAGAATTAACCTTTATAATTAACTATTCCTGCAAAGTCTTCAGCTTTTAACGCTGCACCGCCAATCAAACCACCATCTATGTTTCTCATAGCCATGAGTTCTTTTGCGTTAGAAGGCTTCATGCTTCCGCCATATTGGATGCGGAGAGATTTAGCAACTTCTGCACCGTAAGTTTTTCTGATTAAACTTCTGATGTAGCCGATAGTTTTATCTGCATCTTCAGCCGTTGCCGTTTTACCCGTTCCGATAGCCCATACGGGTTCGTATGCGATAACTACGTTAGATAAATCATCTACGCCTTCAAAGCCAACAAGAACTTGTTTCTTTAATACTTTCTTGGTCTTGTTCTTTTCCCTTTCTTCTAAGGTTTCACCAACACAAACGATAGGTTTTAAGTCGTTTGCAAGAGCCTGTTTAAGTCTTTTGTTTACCGTTTCATCAGTTTCACCGAAATACTGACGACGTTCGCTGTGTCCGATAATTACGTATTCAACACCGATTTCTTTAAGCATAGCAGCAGAAATTTCACCCGTGAAAGCACCGCTATCTGCCCATGCTACGTTTTCTGCGCCAAGTTTAATTTTGCTACCTTCAATTGCTTGTTTTGCAATCCATAAATCCGTGTATGGAATACAAATAACAACTTCGGGTTTGCTTTTTGCAACTAATGGTTTTAATTCATTGATGAGTGCTTCCGCTTCTTTTGCGGTTTTATTCATCTTCCAGTTTCCTGCAATAATAGGTTTTCTCATTTTTTTGCTCCGTAAATATATTATTAAGTAAAATTTACATTATCCTTTTTTGTCATTAGATTAAGACAAAATTCAGTTGATACAAATTGAAGGCTTAGGCGGTGGCAAGGCAAGATAAACGCCCGCAGATAAAAGTTTACATCTTTTCAAGTGATTTATCGTAGCATCACAACAGGCATAAGACTTCAATTATCAATCGTATTTTAGGATTAATCTATACTATTTGTCGTTAAGACATTCGATACCTGGGAGTTTCTTTCCTTCAAAGAGTTCTAAGGATGCACCACCACCGGTTGAAATATGGCTCATCTTATCTGCAAAGCCAAGGTTTGTAACTGCCGCAGCAGAGTCACCACCACCGATAATGGTGATTGCATCTTCTGCTTCTGCAAGTGCTTTTGCTACTGAAATTGTTCCTGCTGCAAAGCATGGGTTTTCAGAAACGCCCATAGGTCCGTTCCAAATAACAGTTTTTGCATTCTTAACAACGTCTGCATACATAGCACGTGTCTTTTCGCCGATATCAAGACTCATCATATCAGCAGGGAAAGATGCGATATCACAGTTCTCTGTGGGAACTACTGCGTCGATAGGATCTGGGAAATCTGCGGTGATAACAGCATCAACAGGTAAATATAACTTTTTACCGAGTTTTTCTGCTTTTGCCATCATTTCTTTGCAGTATTCAATCTTTTCATCATCAACAAGTGAAGTTCCAACTTCATATCCTTGTGCCTTTAAGAAAGTGTATGACATACCGCCACCGATTACGAGTGAATCACATTTTTCAAGTAAGTTTTCGATAACTTTAAGTTTATCTGCAACTTTTGCACCGCCAAGAATTGCTACAAACGGTCTGGTTGGGTTTTCTAATGCGTTTGCCATAACTGCGATTTCTTTTTCGATAAGGAATCCGCAAACTGCCGTGTCAACAAAACCATATTCTACGATTGCAGCGGTGGTTGCGTGTGAACGGTGTGCAGTTCCGAAAGCGTCGTTTACATAAATATCGCAATATGATGCGAGTTTTTTGCAAAGTGCTTCGCTTCTCTTTTCTTCACCCTGTTCGAAACGAGTGTTTTCAAGAAGTACAACTTCACCGTCTTTAATATTTGCAACTGCAGCGTCTGCAGATGCGCCTACAACGTCTTCAGCAAACGTTACGGGCTGACCAAGTTTTTCAGCTAAACGTTCTGCTACGGGACGAAGAGTGAATTTTTCTTTATCCTTTAATGCTTTTTTGAGATATTCAGCGGTTGCTGCTGCTCTTTCTGCTTCGGGAAGTGCTTCAACTGCTTTCTTTTCCTTTTTGTTAAGTGAGAAGCCTTCGGTGAAAATGTTGTGGGGTTTGCCCATGTGTGAACAAAGAATTACTTTTGCGCCTGCATCTACCAAATATTTGATAGTGGGAAGTGCACCGTTGATACGGGTTTCGTCAGTAATTTTGCCGTCTTTCATAGGAACGTTAAAGTCAACCCTAACAAGACATCTTTTGCCTTTTACTTCTACGTCTTTTACAGATTTTTTATTCATTGTGGAGTCCTCCATTGATATTTTCCAAAATTTACATATCTTCTTTATTATATAAAGAAACCCACCGATTGTCAATAATTTCGGTGGATTTTACTCTATTTTTAAACTTTTCTTACAGCGTATCCTTTGATACTCTTAGCAATATTGGTTATATGGTCACCAACACGTTCTAAATTTGCAACGGTTTGAAGATAAATCGAGCCAAGTTCTGCCGTACAAGCGTTTCTCTTAACTCTATCAATATGCTTGTTTTCAAGTTCTTCACTTGCCACGTCAATGCTTTCTTCAATATCCATTATCTTATCGTAATTTTCGTAACTTACTTGTTCAAAAGCAGATATTGATAAATCGAATAATTCATTGATTTTTGCTATCACGTTAGAAAGTTCTTCTTTTGCGTGTTCAGAAAAATCTGCTTCTTCTTCACGAAGTCTTAACGCATATTCCATAATGTTTTCCGCATAGTCGCCTACACGCTCAATATCAGATACAACGTGATAATACGTACCTACGGCTTTATCATCATAAACACTTAAATCTTGCCCCATAAGTTTGGTGAGATAGTTGGTGATGCCACGATTTAAGAAGTTAATACCAACTTCGTTATCACGAAGTACTTTTTCGTTATCCACCTTTCTATCTAAAAGCATTTCGGCAGAAAGGTTGATATTTTCTTTGGCGATTGACGCCATTTTGATAATTTCCTTTTTAGTGTTTGCTACTGCGATTTGCGGAGTATTCAAAAGTCTATCGTCAATGAACGTTAAACGAACTTTTTCTTCTTCCGCACTTGGCTTATCTTTAATGATTAAGCAAGCAAGTTTAACAACGTATTTAGCAAGTGGGAATAAAATAATCGTTGTGATTAAGTTAAATGCGGTGTGGAATATTGCAATTTGTTGACCTACGTCACCAGAAATTGATGCAAAGAACGTGGTTATATCGTTACTCCAAATCCAAATCGGTGCAATAAACAACACACAACCAAACACGTTAAATAGCAAGTGAACAATTGCCGTTCTTTTCGCATTTACTGTTGTTCCTACAGATGCTAAAACTGAAGTTATACACGTTCCGATATTTGAGCCTAGTGCCAAGAAAAGTGCGTTTTCAAAGCTCAAAATATTACTACTTGCAAGTACAACCATAAGGGACGTTATTGTTGACGAACTGTGAACAAGCGCCGTGATAACTATACCGATTAAAACAAGCAATAACGGGAATATATCACCCTTGAAAAAATTGGTAACTAATGAAATTGGTTGTCCACCTGGCATTAATACTTTCTTGGCATAAGTTGAAATAAATTCCAAACCTATAAAAATCATGCCAAGACCGGCTAAAATATTGCCGATATTGATTACCTTTTCGTTTTTAACAAGCATAGCCATCAACACACCGACTAAACCTATCATAGCTGCGATTGCGCCGATATCAACAGCACCACCTACACCAGAAAGTGAAACGATATGTGCAGTTATCGTTGTTCCGATATTTGCGCCCATGATTACGCCTGTTGCTTGTACAAGCGTCATAAGTCCGATATTAACAAAACCTACGAGCATGACCGTGGTTGCGGTTGAACTTTGAATAATACTTGTTACGGCAACACCGACGCCTAACCCAGCAAAACGGTTATTAGTAACCTTGCCTAGCATCTTTTTCATGCTTCCGCCCGCAAATTTTTCTAAGCCACCACCCATGATTTTCATACCGAGCATCATGACTGCTACGCCACCGAACATGAAAAACAGATCCCATACAATGTCCATAATTTCTTTACTGCCATCCTTTGTTTTATTTAAATTATTGTGTTCTGTTTATATGGTTTTTACTCAAATTTGAAATCCATTTCCGAATTTCACCAAATAAATGATAACAAGAAAACCGCTTGCAAGTCAAACGTTTACAAGCGGTTTATTTAAATAAATTTTTTCCAAAATTTCAATGAAATGTTATCTTTTAGGAATTTCACCTTCCGTCTTAAAGTTCTTATAACCTTGTTGACGAAGGGCTTCATACACGCCAACGCAAACGGAATTTGAAAGGTTTAGTGACCTTAATTCTCCCATCATTGGAATTCTTACACACTCACTATAATGCTTTTCAAGTAGTGGTTCGGGAAGCCCTTTCGTTTCTTTTCCAAAAACTAAAAAGTCCCCGTCCTTATATTCTGCATCAGAGTGGATTTTTTTAGATTTCGTGGAGAAAAAGTGAAAATTATTGCCGTTATAATACTTTTCTAAAACTTCTTCTATACTATCGTAATATCTAATATCCAAGTGGTGCCAGTAGTCAAGCCCTGCACGTTTAAGTTGCTTGTCCGTTACTTCAAACCCTAGCGGGCGAACCATATGTAAAATACTGCCTGTTACAGCGCAAGTTCTTGCAATATTGCCCGCATTTTGCGGTATTTCCGGTTCTACTAAAACTATATTCATTGGCATAATGTTTTCTCCTTTTTCGCACTATATCGTGGTAAAATCTTTATAAAGCCCACGCCTACGTGATGAAATCAACCTATAATCTCTTTCTATTTTTATTTCCGTTTTAACAACGTCTTGCCCACTCGCAAAAGTTATCTTGCCTTTAATATCGGCAATACACGAATAGTTTTTCGCACAAAGCGTCATTGCAACACCGTTTGCAAACGCTAATGCTCGGAGCATTATTTGTGGCATATGATTTTCAAGTTTCTTAAAAATGCAAACAATCAAATCTGCATCACAAAGGGCTAACACACGGGCGGATTCGGGAAAAAACAAATCTTCCGACACGATAACGCCTATTCGCCCTGCGCTTGTTTCGTAAACACGATAACTACCACCAGAAACAAATTCGCTATCGTCAAGAGAGTGCGCCATGTCTGTTACGCCTAATATTCTGCCTTTATCACTTACTGCAATAGAGTGACGAAACACACCGTACGTATCCGTATCACATGCGCATATCACCACACCGTCAGTTTGTTTTGAAAGCCTTGCTAAATCTTGAAAATATTCCGTTTCACCATTTAGTTCTTTTTTGTAACTGACAAGCCCTAAACCGTTAAAGCCGAACACGGTGAGTTCACATTTGCCGATTTTTGAGAGTTTATCTTGCCACACCGAATTTATATTTCCATCAGTTACAAAACACGCTTGCATAGTTCCCTCCAACGCAAATCACAGTCTTTACATTGTATTATAAACTACGCTTTTTTGTTAAAAATTTTTATCGATTATATTTATTAATTCACTTGCCGTTGGCACTTTGACAAGTTCGTTTTTAAGTTCTTTTATACCCACCATTCCCTTAAAATAGTACGGAACAAATTTGCGCCATTCTTTTGCAGTTTTTTCTTCACCAAAACGCTCTAAATTAGTTTTTAATTGTAATAAAATAAATTCTTTTAAGGTCTTTGTTGGCTTTTTACTCAAAATTTCACTAAATAAAAATGGATTTGCAATTCCGCCACGGGCAATCATTATACCATCTGCACCCGTTCTATCCATCATTACGTTAGCATCTTCTAACGTGAAAATTCCGCCGTTTGCAATTATAGGTATTTTTACCGAATTTTTGGCTTTTTCTATCGCCTTATAATCTGGCTCGCCCGAGTAATAGGCTTCCCTTACCCTGCCGTGAATTGTTATAAGTGATGCGCCTGCATCTTCTATCGCTTTTGAAAATTCCGACGCTATATCGTCGCCATAATTTAAACCCGTGCGAATTTTTACCGTTATCGTCTTTCCACTTTTCACACATTCGGAAACAATTTTTGACGCCCTTTTAACGTCGTTTAATAGTGCGCTCCCTTCTCCGTTCTTGTAAACTTTTGGAACGGGACAACCCATGTTGATATCTATGATATCAAATGCACGCAAATCTTCACTCTCGCAAGCAGAACGCATAAAATATTCTTCTGAGCCGAAAAGTTGAACAGCCGTCTTTTTATAATCATTACCGCAATACAACAATTCCTTTGACCCCTGCCCACCATACATTAAACCTTTGGCACTTACAAGTTCGGTAAACACCAAGCCCGCACCTTCTTCTAAGACAAGATGGCGAAAAGCATAATCGGTGTATCCTGCCATAGGGGCTAAAAACACGTTATTTTTAATTTGCGTATTTCCAAGTTTTAATTGACTTACGTTCATCGCTTACTCCACTTATTACTAACGATATAAAGTTTATCAAACAAGCGACAAAATAGCAAGCGTTTAGAGCAATTGCGCCACCAAATACGTTTAACGTGGGGTTTTTTAGTAGCATTAAGTTTAATAGAGTTTTTACAACCACCCCGACAATCAACCCTATCATTGGAATATAGGTTTTTCCTATCCCGATAAGACAACCATTTGAAGTTTGCGTCAACGCTAAAAACACTATACTCGGCGCAAGCGTTTTTATTAGGCTTACGGTTAGCGATAACTGTTCACTTGGCAAATTACCGAAAAGTATTTTTACGATTAACGGGGCAAACAAATACACCGCCACCGCTGAAATTAGCGACACTATTAACGTCAACGCCATTGAGCCGTTTACGTTCTTTTTTCTGTTTGCTCCTTTTTCCCTTGATACAGAAGGAATAGCAGACGTGGAAATGCCGTAACACACGGCAACGGGTAAGTTTATAACTGTCATAGCCGTACCCGTTAAAAGCCCGAATAACGCCGTCGCATCTCCCCTGTAACTACCGATTATATTTACAATAAGGAAACTATCAATAAACTGTGAAAGTGGTAAAATCAGCCCCGTAAAAGTTATAGGAAGGGCAAATTTTATCAACGTTTTAATTCCGTCTTTGTTTTGATTTTTTAGTGGCAGACTTGACGGCATTTTTACACCACGCTTAAACTTAACGTACACGTAGATAAGCGCAATCCCTTCGGATATTGTTACTGCAAGCGTTGCACCGCCCGCAGAAAGGGGAACGTTAGGCATAAAAATAGATGCGAAAAACAAACCGAAAGCAAGTTTAACACTCTGCTCTATCACTTGGGAAAAAGCAGTTGGTTTCATGTTCATTTTGCCTTGAAAGTATCCCCTATAACATGACAATAAGGAAACTAAAAATATTGACGGGGCTAAAAACAAATAGGCTATATAAGCCCTTTCATCTCCTTGCAAAATAGCAAGCGGACGGGCAAGCGCAATCATAACTATGGTTGCTATCCCACCTAAAATTAGGCAAAGTGATAATGCACTCTTAAATAGCGCAAAACTCTTTTCTTCTACGTCGTCCCCTTTGATTTCTGCTATAAGTTTTGAGATTGCCGTTGGAAAAGCACAACCTGAAAATTCTAGCAACAACGCATATACAGGGAACACTAATTGATAAATTCCTACTCCGTCGCCACCGATTATTCTAACGAGCGGAATTCTATATACTGCGCCTAAAATTTTGGATATTATAGCACTAACGCCAAGAATTAACGCTCCCTTTTTTAATGACTTTTGACTATCTTCCATATGTAAAAAACTCCGCAAAGCAGAGTTTTTCTTTTACTCAAATCGTTTCGACAGCATTAGCGCACATAATGAAACGAGTTGTTCTTCTTGTTTAGTAAATTCTTCCTGTCCCTTTTTATCGGTTAAAACTATTGCGCCAAACACGTCGCCACCACTAACGATAGGAAAGGTTATTCTACTATAAACGCCTTCCGTTTCTTCCCCCTTAAATGCAGGCGGGACTTGACTTCCATCTGTTTTTGTTCTTAACGAACTTTTACGCTCCCGCATAACTTTTTCTGTTTCAAAAGCAACCGGTTCGCCTATAATATTTTTGTTTTTTATAGACGCACAAACAAGTTTATCAGTATCGAAAACGTAAACGATTTTATCCGTCATCTCGTTTAGAGATGCACAAACGCATTCCGCATAACTTAGCACCGATTCTATCGGGGAATATTTCTTTAACACTAATTGTTCTTTTTCTGTAAAAATTTCTAACGGCTCGCCTTCTTTAATTCTTAAAGTTTTCCTTATCTCTTTTGGAATTACAACACGCCCTAGTTCATCAACCCTTCTCACCATTCCCGTTTCTACCATATATTATCTCCTTTTATACGGATAGTATACGGAAATTTATTTTATTTATACTAAAACTAACGACACATAACGAAGTTTTTACACGTTTGAAATTTTAAGGGTTTAGATGTAAGCAAGATAAGGCTCGTCCTTTTATTTGTTTTAAGGGGTTAGGAACAAGTTGTGCTAGGCTCGTCCTTTTATTTGTTTTAAGGGTTTAGATGCAAGCAAGACAAGGCTCGTCGATGCAAACGGATGAAATAGAACGTCCGTTCATTGAAGTCGTTTGCAAAGACAGTAAACGCAGTATTGCGAAGCAGATAAGCCCTTAAAAAAGTGGAGCGAAGATTTTTAGAACAGCCCTAAAAAACTTTTTAATAGGGCCAACAGCAACCATTTCGGGTGTCATTTTTAACGAATCGGAAAGGGCTAAATTAAAATCTTCTTCGGCAGATTTGATACTATCTGTTCCATACATCCAAACACCGTTTTCAAAGTGATGGGCTAGGCTTCTATAATCCATATTTATCGTGCCAATCATGGCATAATAACCATCAACGATATAGTTTTTAGCATGGATGAATCCGTTTTGATATTCATATATCTCCACCCCTGCCTTTATTAGCCTTGGATAGAAACTTCTACTTAAAAAGAATACCGTCTTTTTATCTGGAATATGTGGCAAAATTATTCTTACACTAACCCCACGAAGTGCAGCGTTTTCTAGGCTCATACATAAGTCGTTATCTATAATTAAATAGGGGGTTGTTATATGCACGTACGTGGTAGCAACGGCAAGCATATTTTGAATAACGCTTTTTGCAATCGCCTTATTATAGATAGGCTTAGGTCCATCACCAAAGGGAACGATATACCCCTTTGCTTGAACGTCCATTTCTGGATAAATGTCGTTATGATAAGTAGGCATCGCTCTTACGCTAATTCCATAATCTAACGTGAAAAGTTCGGTAAATTCATAAACGGCTTTCCCTTCTATACGAATTCCGCCATCTTTCCAATGCCCGAAAAGTTTAACTTCGTTTACGTATTCATCTGCAATATTAACGCCACCCGTGTATGCAACTTTTCCGTCGATTACAGTTATTTTTCTGTGGTTACGGTTATTAAATTCGCTATCCGCACCACCCCTTAATCTTGAAAAATGCACGGCTTGGATGCCGTAGTTTTTTAAGATTTTGCAATAATTACCTGGGAGTTTTGTCATACACCCGATATCATCATAAACAATCTTTACTTCCACGCCTTCTTTTACTTTATCTACAAGCACAGACAAGATTGAATTCCATAATTTTCCTTCTTCAATGATAAAATATTCCATATAGATGAACTTTTTTGCCTTTTTAAGGTCTTCTATCATTGACGCAAAAAATTGTTCGCCCGATCCGAAATATTCTTGTTTTGTATTTTCAAACAAATGAGTATCTGCAAGATGACAAATCATTTTTGCGTGAGAATATGCCTGCGGATTTTCCGCTTGTAACTTGTTAAAAGTATCCGTATCGTCATGTATATACGTGCGTTTTGCAAGGTTTGATAGTCGCCTAATAAATTTACGTTTTAACTTTCTTGAATAAAACATAAAATAAAGCATAAATCCCGCCACAGGCAAAATCAGAACGAAAAGTATCCACGGAACTTTATAATCGGGACTATCGTCCGAAGAAATCAAATGTAGAACACAACCTATCTGTGTGAAAAACGCAAGAACGTAAAAATATGGCACAAAATAGCATAATGCAACCACTACGCCTATAATACATAATATTTCAAATATTGTTACCAACACAGAAAACACGTATCGTGCGGGAATATACGGGATTTCCCTATCTTTATCCCCGAGTGCACCTGCTTGATAGTTAATTATCCTTTTCATATTTCTGCCTTTGCTTTATCATGTTTGACTATATTATACCACAAATTATTGAAAATATCTTGAACACTCGCATTTCGTTTTGTTTATTAAAGACGAAAAACGGAGAAAACTCTCCGTTTTTTATTTTTTAGTTATAAAGCCAAGTTACAGATGCTCTTTCACTTTGACACCAAGACGTATCTTTTAACAAAGTGTCAGAGTGCGAACAGGTTACTTCTACGCTTTCTTTTTCAGATGAAGATGACACGATTACGTTACCGTTCATTGCACCGTATCCGTTCGCCTTATCTACACCCGTCAAATATTCAAGTTCAGCCATAGTAGTAACGTAAACTTTGCTTGTATGTTTTGCTATTCTAGACAGAAAACTTTCCTTTGGAAAGTCATATTCGCTTTCCCTGATAGCACAACTTACAACACAAATCTTCGGCTTAATTTTATTTAACAATTTATCCGTGCTAGACCCAGCAGAACCGTGATGTCCTGCCTTATACAATTCCACTTGAGAAAGATTATTGTATTGAACTAAATATTCTTCTCCTTTCGTTTCAAGGTCGCCTGTGAATAAAAACTTTCTATCCCCGTGATGAAACTGAACGCAGACCGAATAATCATTTTCTTCGCTACCACCACGTTCATGATCGTAATAGTAATTATAAAGAATTTCCATCTTTATACTTCCGTCCTCGGAAAGTTCATATTCTCTTTTACCACCGTTTTCGTTGTTATAACATTCTAACGCCGTGTAATGCTCTGCCCCTTTTTGCGTTTCATCATTAAGTTCGGATAGATAACGATTGTACGTTGCCGTTGTTTTTGACGTTTTAGGTGCGGTGATTATAGTTTCACATTTATACAAATCAAATATACTTCCGTTTGTTACGGCAAAACCGTCAATATGGTCGGTGTCCCCGTGCGTAATTATTACGTATTCAAACGTGTTATCGTCCATATATTGATTTACATAATTACAGATATCGTCAATACTGTTACTTTCACTTCCTGCATCTATTAAGATGTCGTTATCACCCGCTTTAACGTATATGCTATCGCCCGAGCGGTTATTTCCAAGCATCATGAAGTGAAATGATAATTCACCCGTGATAGGTAATGGCTTTTTAAAGAATTTAGTGTAAACAAAATATCCGCCTGCAATTATGATGATAAGAATTATCGCCGTAATTATAACCCACTTAGGCGAACGCCTAACGGCTTCTTTGGCGGCTTTCTTTGCATATCTGCGACTTTTACTTGATGCCATAACTACTCCTATAATAACGTTTTTCTTAGTTCTTCTTCAGACTTTGGTGAAAGATATTTAATCGGAACGTCAAACACGGTTACAACCCCCGTTTTTCCTTCCTTTGCCATCTTTGCAACAGCCCTGCCATATGCTGTTAATACACTTCCTGTAAATTCGGGATTAGAATCAAGTTTCAATGAAAACTCGATTAAGTGGGACGCTTCGTTCGTGGTTTTTCCCGAGCGGAAAACAAAACCACCGTGAGAGAGTTTTTTCTGCATATCTTTTACTTCTTCATCTGAAACGAAGTGTACGATTGTATCGTAATCGGCAAAGTAGTTTGGCATTTCTTTGATTGCCTTTTCTATTTCTTCTTTATTTGCGCCTTCTTCTATGGCAACAAAACATTCACGAAGATGTTTTTCCCTTGTGCTTAACGTGGGATTTTCACCATTTCTTACTGACGACAACGCTTGTTCTTTTGGAATAGTATATTGAATTGCATTTTTAACGCCTGCTATTCTTCTCACTGCGTCAGAGTGCCCTTGCGATACACCTTTGCCCCAGAAAGTATAATCGTTACCATCAGGTAAAACTGCACCGAAAAGCATTCTTGCAATAGAGAACATACCTGGGTCCCAACCGATACTGATTGCGCCAAGCGTTCCGTTTTCCTTTGCTACCTTTTCAAGTTTAGCATAATATTCTGGTATTTTTGCGTGCGTATCAAAAGAATCAACCGTATTGAAATCTTTTAAAAATTCCGACGCCTGACTGGGAAGGTCGGTTGCAGAACCCCCACAGAGAAGCAACACGTCAATTTTGCCTTTGAAATTTTTAAGTTCATCTACCTTATAGACGGGAACAGAAATTACTGGATTTACACTTTCTGGCGCACGACGAGTGAAAATACCCACGCACTCCATATCGGGTGCTTTATCTACCGCCAAGCATACTCCCCTACCTAAATTTCCGTATCCTACGATTGCTACGTTTATCATACGATTTACCACCTTTTGTTTATGTTTATATTTTACTACAAATTCATCTTCATTAAAAGTGTTTTAGCAAAAGTTTTTGTTATATCATTTATTTATTTTATTTATACGGTTTTTTCGACTGTTTATTACAAAATACGTTTTTTACTAAATTATATAATAATTTCATCAATTTTTTCGGGTGCTTTATGAGAAAAAAACGTTCTTTACGAGATTTTAAGTCGGTTTTATTATATTGCGTTTTACTTTTGATTTTCGTTCTTTTTGGTAGTGTGGGAAATTTTGGCGGGGTTCTTGCCATATCCGTGTTTTCTTCCGTGCTTGCCCTTGGTGGTTCATGGCTCGCTACACCCGTCGCTTTCCTTTTTTCGTTTGTAATTACGGGAAAATCAGGCATGATTGCTTCAATGGCAATCGCTTCAATTTTTCTAATCGTCGTCCTTTTAATATACAAAGGATTTGACAACAAGCCTAAATACGAGTTACCACTTCTAACATTACTATCGCTAATCGGTTATTTGCTTTTAGGGGACATTTTGGCACCAAACGATATTGTTAGACAGGCCATTGTTTCCGCTATTGCTTCCGTACTTTCACTTATCACTTTTATTGCTTTTAGGGCAATTAAAAACAAAGGACTTAAAGTTAAACTCCGCTTTGATGAAAAACTTTCACTTACCGTTTGCGTCACTATTATGGGGCTTGGGCTTTGCTATTTAACAACCCCGCTCATTTGGAAAACGATTTCAGTTTTTATAATTTTATTATCCGCATTTATTTTTAGGACGGGCATCACCACAGTCATTTCTTCCGCTTTCGGTATTTCTTTTGCGCTCTATTATGGAAACGTTTCTTTTGTTGCGCTATTTACTCTTTTTGGGGTTATTGCAGAAAGTTTTACCCCCTTTTCAAGATACGTTGCTTCCGCCACCGTGGTTGCGTCAGATTACCTACTTGAACTTGCTTTCTCCGTTTACGGCGGATACGCAATTATGGATTTTATTTTTATCTTCGTTGGGGCGTTTGCCTTTTGCATTATTCCTACTAAATTTATTAGTCGGCTTAAAGAAAAACTTTACGTGTTTAGAGAGAAACAACTTGAACGTCAATCAATTAACAGAAATCGAACAATGGTTTCAAATAGACTTTACGAGATTTCCACCGTATTTACCGAGATGGCAAACGCCTTTGTTAGATTTAAAAAATCCGCTCCGAGCGAAAGTTCGGTTACTCTATCTATAGATAAAGAACTAAAAAGAAAAATTTGTGCAGAGTGCAGAAACTTTGAAACGTGCAAGCGCACCTTTAAGGATTCTTCACCCTTTATCGGGCTTATCGGAATAGGACTAGCAAAGGGCAAAATTTCTTTCATTGATTTACCAAAAGAATTAAGCCAAACCTGCATTTCACCAAACGATATTTTATACGCAACAAACCGCATGCTAGCAGATTATAAAAACACCCTTATTGCTAACATGAACCTTTCTAGCGGTAGGGATTTAATTGCAGAACAAGCGGTTGGCGTTTCCGAAGTACTAAAAGGACTTGCGTTAGAGTGTGGGCATTTACTGAAATATCAAACTAGGCTAGAACGAAACCTTTCTTCTGCTTTAAGTAAGTGTGGACTAAACGTTTTAGAACTTTTAATATTCGGCGAAGGTGAAAATATTGTCGTTTCTATAATAACAGACATGAAAGAAATTCCGATTGATAAGTTTAATTACACTATTTCTTCAGTTGTTGGCTTAAACGTTACGCTTACCGAAAAATCGGGGATTACCGACGATAAAACCTTTTTATCATTTTCAAAGTCTGCCGATTACGACGCTGTTTTTGGACTTGCATCCGCAACAAAGCAATCTTCTAGCATTAGCGGGGATACGCACTCGGTTACTAGAATTCCTAACGATAAATTTTTGATTGCACTTTCAGACGGCATGGGTAGCGGGGAAAATGCAGAAAAAGTTTCTTCCACTTCCCTTTCGCTAATTGAAAGTTTTTATAAAGCGGGGCTTTCTTCAAACCTTATACTGAAAACTGTAAACAAATTATTATCGGTTAACACCGAGGACACTTTTACCGCTCTTGATATTTCGGTTATAGACCTTAAAACACTTTCTGCGGATTTTATTAAGTACGGCTCTCCTTACGGATTTATTTTAGGTGATGACGGAATTAAGATTGTAGAAGGTAATTCGTTGCCACTTGGTATTTTAGAAGAACTTAAACCGTCCGTATGCCACACCGACCTTCATAGTGGGGATATGCTTGTTTTTATGACAGATGGAATTTCTGATGCTTTCGGTTCTTCAAGTGAAGCCATTGAGTTTTTAAGAACTCTTCCTGCAAAAAACCCGCAATCTCTTGCTGAAGAAATTTTAAATAAAGCGTCAAACTTAAATAACGGAAAACACCTTGACGATATGACCGTTCTTGCAGTTAGAGTATTTGATAAATTCGCATAAAAAAAGCGTTACTTCAAGTAACGCTTTTTGTTTAGGCTCTGTTTAAAATATTATTACATTCCTTTTTTTCTTGCTAAATCGGTGTTATCTACCTTTCTATTTCTAAGCGTTTTTTCTACGCTTGGATCAACTTCAAAGCGATAATCTTCACCGTGCTTTTTGATATATTTATCGATTACCAAATGCGACGCAACGGTAGATGGCGAAGAATTCACTTGGCGTTGATAACGGAAAAACTCTGCGCTATCTGGTAAATCATTGATATTGACAATGCTTTCCTTAAACGCCGAATTTCTTACGCTCTTCATAACTTCTCTAACGTATTTGACGTTGGATTTAAGTCTTAAAAGTGATGGGAATTCTGACACGGGGAAAAGTTCACGCCATTCTCTACCTTCATACTTTTTAAGCATTTCAGATGCGATTTTAAGATGAGTTAACTCTTCTTCAAAATGCTTTAACCAAATCTTTTTAATATATTCGTCGCTCTCGTCTTGATAGCATGAATAATAAAGATAACACTCGGTATATTCGTGCATAACCCAACTTTCAAACCACGTGCAAGAAGGGTCGATTAGAGAGCCGTAACCAGAAACGTGCTGTTCTTCTATCATTGCAATTTCCGTGTACAATTTTCTGCCTAAATCAGACGAATAAAAACCGCCAACGTTCATATAGTAGTTCATAGTTTGTTGTTCAGCGGCGGTGATAATTCCAACGTGAAGCCTTGTGATAAGTTCATCACGCCAACTGTTGATATGATAACGAATATCGTCTGCTGGATGACGGTGCTCGGATATCGTTGGTCTACCTGGGGTGATTTCCGTATATGCGCCAACAAGCCTTTCTGCGTGTACACCATGCTCCATATCGAGTAGGTTCGCATAGCGGTATAAGTGATCAAAGTCTTCAAGTAATGCAAAATCAAGTTGTGCTTTGACAATAGGGTTTGGTTCTTTTTGCGCCATTTCAGCCGTTAAATCTACTGCTACTTGTTCATAACCTATGGTTGTTTCAAGTATCGTTTCATTGATGGGTTTTAGCCCTGAAATGCGCTTTTGTTGTTGCTGTTCTTGACGCCTTACTTCTGCAAGCACACGCCTTACTTCATTGTTTAGACAATGCCGACTAAACTGATGTAAAAACCAGTTGGATTCAAATTCCGTGCCGTTCATTAAAATCACCCTTGTTTTAGTGTAGGGTGAAGTTTGGTCCTTGTCGTACGGCTTAACGGCAATTGAATTCCAGTTATCGTACTTAATCTGCGTTGTTTTTGGTAGTTCGTTAAAAGGGTTCATACATAATCTCCTTGTATTTTTAACCCTATTATTCCACTTCCAAAAATTTTAATACGTTTACCTAATAGATTTTTAGGTAATCTAAACAAATAAAAAACGGCCTATTTAAGCCGTTTTATTTTTTATCTTTTTTACTATCAACCAAACGATAAAGAATATTAAACTTGCAACTACCACACCGCCAAAGTCAATTAGCACGTCCGTTACCATAGGACCACGGTCTGATAAAATCTGAATACACTCGTCAATTACCCCGACTAATAATCCTGTAATTATAGGTAAACATAGTGTTTTATAATTATATTTTCCGATTATAAATAGCAAAAGGTTTAATTCTACGCCAAGAAGCAGAAATTCCGTGCCGTGAGCAAGTTTCCTAAAAATTTCAGGCGTGATAACGCCTTCGCCAAAGATTGCGTCGAAAACCACTTTGAACACGCTAAACACACCGCCCGACTGTTCTGCCGACTGCGTTTTTGGGAGCATGGAACTACCCCAAATGAACGCTAGCGTGCCAAGTGTTAATATTATCGTTATTATCAGCGATATTTTGCGTTTTAAGGGTAATTTCATTATCTGTTTGCAGACTTTGTGAGTTTTTTAAGGCGGTTAATCGCCCTTTCATTCATTGAGCCTTTGCCTATTCTTACCGACCAGTTTTGGTCTTTGACCGTTCCTGGTTCGTTCACACGATATTCACCACCTAAAAGGGCAACGTCTTGAAGGGGAAGAATAAATAAGTTTGCTTTACTATTAAATCCAAGTTTAATAATCGCACGTGCCATACGCTTTTTAGTGTCGATTTTACGCTTGATTTTGAACTTTTTAAGACTTTCACTTACACCACAAATAAAGTTGTTATAATCCCAGTTGTCAGAATCGGATAATAAACCGAATAGGGTGTTGTTATCATGCGTACCCGTGTAACATACCGAATTTTCTTCAATATGCTCGGGCAAATACAAGTTGTCCTTCTCGCCATTAAACGCAAAAGATAAGATTTTCATGCCTGGGTAGCCCGTGTAACTTAAAAGTTCACGAACACCGTCATCAATTATACCTAAATCTTCTGCAATTATTCTTTCACGGTCAACCTTATCGTGAATAGAATCAAACAGTTCAATACTTGGAACTTTTATCCACTCACCCACCGTTGCATCTTGGTTACCAAATGGTATTTCATAATACCTATCTAACCCACGGAAATGGTCTATTCTTACGTAATCGAATATCTGCAACACCTTTTTAAGGCGCATCGTCCACCACTTAAAATTATCTTTCTTTTGGTTATCGTAATCGTAAACGGGATTTCCCCAGAGTTGACCTGTTTTAGAAAAATAATCCGGCGGTACGCCTGCAACCTTTTTAGGATATAGATTTTCGTCAAGTTTATAAAGGCTTGCGTTTGCCCACACGTCAGAACTATCTAGACTAGTATATAGTGGCATGTCGCCTAAAATTTTAATACCTTTACTATTAGCATAGTCTTTTAGTTCAAACCATTGATTTCTTGCCGTAAATTGAACGAATTGCCAGAATAAAATTTCCGATTTATACTTATTCTTAAAACTTCTTAAAGCGTTTTTATCTCTAAACTTTAAGCCACTATTCCATTCGTAAAAGGGCTTATTGTCATTTACAGTTTTTATAGCCATAAAAAGCGCATAATCACGATATTCTCCGCCTTTTACGAACTCTGTAAATTTTTCATCTTCAACGTCAAACTTGCTAAACGCCTTTCTTAAAAGCGGATAGCGAACGCTGTATAATTTGCCATAATCTATAAGTTTGCTCTTATATCTTGCCTTTTTAAGATCGGTTTTCGTTAATAATCCGCATTTGTTTAATCTTTCAAGGTCGATAAAATACGGGTTAAACGAAAGTGCGCAAACAGATGAATATGGTGAGTTTCCAAAGCCCGTTTGAACAAGCGGTAACACTTGCCATACGCTTTGATTTGCCTTTTCTAAAAAATCAATAAATTCATAACTTTCTTTGCCGAAACCACCTATACCGTAACTTGACGGAAGAGAAAATATCGGCATGAGTATTCCACTTTGTCTTTTCATAATCTTTCTTAATATGTGTAATTTTATATTTATTTTATAGTTAATTTTCTTTTATTTCGTCGTTAAAATCGCTAGGATAATACAAGTGTTTTATCGACGTGTAGTTAGACTTTAATAGTATAAAAAGCATGTATAATAGCACAAACACGCCAAGTACGGCGGTTATAATAATCGTTACGGTATCCCATTGATTTCCGATTGCGATATACGTTGTCATAAGTCCGCCAACGTCGTAAACAAAATGTAAAATAATTGCGACGAATAAGTTTTTTGTGATTATTAGTGATATTGCGCACATTGCGCCTATTAAAAATGAATAACCAACTTGTAATAGCGTTCCACCAACGTTTCCGCTAAACAATCCCATTAAGTGAGATGCCCCAAATATCGCAGACGATAACGCCACAGCCCAAAAAGTGCCGTTCTTTACATTTTCCAAAAGTTTAAACGTGAGCGGAAGAATTAAGCCTCGAAAAACCACTTCTTCGTACACGCCAACCGATAAACAGAATAAAACGAACAGTATAACGTTAGTGGTGCTTGCAGTAACCACCACGTTACCGCTTATTAGCCCTATTATTGGGAAATTATTTATCGCAACGAGAAGCGCAGGAATTACCGCCACCAAACTAATAAGTTTATTCTTCCCTAAAAACGCCTTATGATAGCCGTACTTAAACATGAAAATAAGCGCAACCACCGCAAGCAACACCCTTACCGTTATTTGCGAAAGTAAGGTAACGGTGAGTTTATCGACAATAAATAATTCAAATAGATAATTGAACGGGATTGCTACCCCACCAACCGCAAAAAGCGTGATGATGATAATATGCGAAAGTGGTGTTTTTTCTGCGTCTAAACGGAGTTTGGTCACAAGATATACCCCCCGTCGCACGTGATAATTTGCCCTGTTATATATTGCGCTTTTTCACTTGCTAAAAACACGGCGAGTTCAGATACGTCTTCGGGATTTCCTATTCTGCCAAGCGGGATTTCCGATTGAATTTCTTCAAGTTCAGGCCTAGAAAATTGAGCATTCATCTTAGTGTTAATAACACCTGGGCAAATACAGTTGACCGTAATTTTACTTGGCGCAACTTCCTTTGCAAGTGCCTTTGTATAACCGATTAACGCAGATTTTGATGCAGAGTAAACCGTTTCCATACTTGCCCCTGCAACTCCCCAAACTGACGATATATTGATAATTTTTCCGTTTTCTCTGCTTATCATTTTGGGAAGAACGTATTTGGTGAGCATGAATGGCGTTTTAACGTTAATCGAAAATACCTTATCCCACTCTTCATCACTCGTTTCGTGCGAGAGTTTATAAAGGGACACACCTGCATTATTTACAAGCACGTCAATATGCTTAAAATTGCTTTCTACTTGCTCTATTCCCTTTTTTACGCTATCCAAAGAAGAAAAATCTGCTTGAACGGGAAAAACGTAACCACCAAAGCCCTCGCTTTCTAGTTCTGAAAGCAAGGTGGTTATGCCGTCTTTATCCGAATTGTACCATGCGCTTACGAAATAGCCTTGTTTTACGAATGATTTTACAAGTGATTTACCTATTCCGCCACTCGCACCTGTAATGAGTGCAGTTTTCATAATTTTATCACATAAAATACCCGCAAAAGAAATTGCGGGTATCGTTTAGCAAAAAGTTTATTTTAGCCTTTAACTCTTTCCATGTATTCGCCTGTTCTGGTGTCAACTCTAATAAGTTCACCTTCTTCAACGAACATAGGAACTTGAATTTTAGCGCCCGTTTCTAAAATAGCGTCTTTGGTTGCGTTGGTTGCCGTGTTACCTTTTACGCCTGGATCTGCCTGAGTTACTCTTAATACTACGAAGTTTTCACATTCTACTGAGAATGCAACACCCTTGTATGACTTAACAACAACAGGATCGTTTTCTTTGATGTACATAAGTGCATCTTCTACCTGTTCGTAGTTAAGGGGAGTAAGATTGTATTCATCATCCATAAAGTAATAAAGTTCACCATCGTTATATGAATAGGTCATATTCTTTGTTTCAATGTGTGCTTCTTGTACTTTTTCGGTGGGGTTCCACGTTCTTTCAAGAACTGCGCCGGTTACAACGTTTTTCATTTTGGTTCTTACGAACGCTGCGCCTTTACCTGGTTTTACGTGTTGAAAATCTACGATTGTGTAAATTCCACTTTCATATTCGAACGTTACGCCTTTTCTGAATTCGCCTGCTGAAATCATAATTTGTCTCCTTAAACTTTGCTTTTTTCTTTATTTATGCTTTGATGTTTTTCAAAGCGTTTATTTTATTATCATAAGTCCCTTACCATCAGTAAAAAACCTATTTATTCCACTATTTGTTAGTATTACCGTGTCTTCAATACGAATACCAAATTCGTTTTCAAAATACACGCCTGGTTCGATAGTGAACACCATATTTTCTTTTAGCACCGCTTCGCTTTTTACTGATAGGCTTGGGCTTTCATGAATATCATGACCGATACCGTGCCCTAACGAGTGCTTAAAATATTTACTTAAACTATATCTATCAAGTTCACGAACGGCAACTAAATGCGCATCTTTTGCCGTTGTTCCGCACTTAATTTCCCTTTCTGCCTTTTGATTTGCGTTAAGCACCGCCTTGTATGCGGTTAAAAACTTTTCACTAGGTTTTCCGAAAAAGAAAGTTCTTGTCATATCTGCACAAAAACCTTGATACTTCGCACCAAAATCAATTAGTACCGCTTGGTTTTCTTTTAACGGCGTATCCCCTGTTACGTGGTGGGGAATTGCAGAGTTTTTTCCAAACGCAACTATCGTTTCAAAAGCCATGCCTTCGCCACAAAGATTGCGAACATTTTCTTCAAGTCTATTTGCAATTTCTTTTTCCGTTACACCTAATTTGACGTATGGAAGGGTTTCATATAACGCACGTTCAGATATCCCGCAAGCCGTACGAATTGCAGAAATCTCAAACTCCTTCTTTTCTGTAAGCACATCATTGATTTCTTTCTTGCCGTCAAGAAGTTTTACGCCATGCTTTTTATACTCAAAAAACTCTGCCACGCTTATTTTGTCAAAATCCGCATAAGCCTTTTTTATTTTGTTTTCCATTAAATACTTGCAAATACTCTCAACGCCTTGTTGCTCTGCAACGTAAAACTCCGATTCACGAAGTTTATCTCTTAATGCGTAAAAATATCGTGCGTCAGTAAAATACGCATTGATTTTTCCGACGAGTAGCACTCCTTCCGCATTATCTATTCCTGTGAAATATTCACGTGCAGACCTATCGGTTATTAAAAAAACTTTGTTTTTTTGTGCAATTAGTTCTTCTCTCATACCTATTAATCTATATTCTAACAGATTTTTTTAAATTCGTCAATTCTTGCTGATATATTTCTTTCATTTTAACAGCATCTAAATCTTGCGTTCCGTTAGATTCGCAGATTACAATCGGCTCTAAATCTAATTTTATTAAAGCCCTTGCGAGCGGTGAAAAGTCCGGACCGTATTTCTCATCTTCAAAGGTAAGGTGTTTCACTTCCCCTTTTTGACTATATTCTATCTTGGAAAAGTGAATATGAAAGTGTTTCATTTTATCGCCTAAAACACTTATCATGTATTTAAGCCTTTCTTCATAATCAAAGTCGAATTTTAGGCTCCCTTGTTCCCTAGCGTTAACGTGCCCAAAATCCACGGTTGGAATAAACACCTTATCCACTAAACAAAACTCGGTTATCTCTTCAATCGTTCCGATTTGCGCAAGTTTACCCATTGTTTCGGGGCAGAATTTGATATCGTCAAGCCCTTCACGATAAATTAAATCGCATAGAGATTTAATTCTTTCTTTGGTGAGATTAACCGCACTTTCTCTATCCATTTTGCCTTGGCTTGCTGGATGAAAAATCACCCTATCTCCACCTAATAACTTAACCTTTTTTGCGCTATCTGTTAAGTACATAAAGGACTTTTTTGCCATTTCATCATCAGGGTTTGCAAGGTTTACGTAATAGGGTGCGTGGACGCTTATTTCAACGTTTGCTTCCCTAAATTTTTCAGAGAGCGCAATTGCCTTTTCGTCGCTCATGTTTACGCCACGCCCGAAAGAATATTCAAACGCTTCAAGATTTAAATTCTTCACCCACAAAGCAGATTCTTCACTCTTTGAGTGCCCTGCATCATAAAAGGCGGTTGAATTACCGCTTGGCCCAAATTTAATCATACCTTCCACTCTCCGTTTCTATAACGTCTTTTCCTAATTGTTTAATCAATTCTTCACTTCCGTTAAATCGCATAACCGAACGGATAAATCCCGAAAATTTTAAGGTGATTGTTTGCCCGTATAAGTCTCCGTTAAAACCTATAATATGCGCTTCAATAAGTTTTTCATCAAGGTTAAAAGTGGGGCGTGCACCATAATTTATAATCACACGATAGGTGACGTTATCTAGAATAACCTTGCCTGCATACACCCCGTCTTTTAGTTTTACTTTTTCGTTATCAATAAGCATGTTAACGGTTGGAAATCCTAAGGTTTTTCCTACCGTTCTGCCGTGCAATACTTCGCCTGTTACCGTGTAAAATTCGCCTAAGAATTCGTTTGCTTTTTTTACGTTCCCGTCTTGCAAAAACTTCTTAATAGCCGTTGAAGACACACGTTCACCGTCAATATATTCACCACTTGCGGTTTCCACTTTTCCGCCGTGGATTTTTGCATAATTTTTAAGTGCTACTACGTTACCTTTTCCACCTTTTCCAAACGTATAATCGTCGCCTGTTACATAGCCGATAACGTTATATTTTTCGTTTAGCCAGTCTAAAAATTCTTCCGCAGAAAGTGATAAAAATTCGCTCGTTAAAGGCACGGGAAGAACTTCGTCCACTCCGCTATTTTTCAAGGCAAAAACACGCTCTTCTAAACTGAAAATCGTCTTTTCCCCTTTTTTGAAAAAGCCTTTTAAGTTGCCGTCAAACGTAACCGCCACCGCTATTGCATTTTCCGATTTTGCCATGTTGAGCGCAAGGTCAATTACCTTTTTATGCCCAACGTGAACGCCATCAAAAAAACCTAACGCAAGCACCGCACGTTTTTTCTTTTTATCTGACATAAGATTTTATCCTAAGCACTCCGTCTTTCGCTTCACCAACACCCCAGAATTCATCTTGATTATACACTCTATAAATTCCGTCGTTAAATCCGTAATTTTCGAACACGCCGTCAAGTATTCTTTGCGCTTGCTTGCCCGTTAAAATTAGTTTTGGGAAGTTTACCGCTTCATCTGCGGGGATTATAAACCGCATCGGGTTTGCATCCGACTTAAAGTCTGCAACCGCAACACCATTTTTTAATGTAAATATTCCACTCTGGGTTCTACACAATGCCGTCATAGTGCCTAGCGACCCTACCGCATAGCCGATATCCCTTGCAAGCGAACGAATATATGTTCCACCCTTGCATTTAATTGTAAATTTGAATTGATTTTTCTCTTCCGTCTCTTTCGCTTTAATATCTAAAACGGTTACCGTTTTTGCTTGCAAAGAAAAGTCAACCCCCTTTCTTGCAAGTTCATACCCCCTTTTCCCATCTACACATTTTGCAGAGTATTTAGGGGGAATTTGAGATATATCGCCTATAAAACTACCAAGTACCTTTTCTATATCAGATATCGTAGGGATAACGTTAGTTTCTCTTAGCGTTACTCCCGTTCTATCAAGCGTGTCCGTTTCAAGCCCGAACTTAAATACCGCTTCATACGTTTTTTCTTTATCCAACATATAAGGAAAAAGGCGTGATGCCTTGCCTAATCCTATAGGTAAAACACCACTAGCCATCGGATCAAGCGTACCCATGTGCCCACAGGGCGTTTTTAGTGTGTACTTCACCCCACCAACGACGTACGCCGAACTCATATTTTCCGGTTTTATCAGATTTACAAAGCCTACCATTTTTCTTCCGTTAGTCTTTTATTTGTTGTGATACGTAGTATCTGATTTTATCAATAAATTCTTCTAAATTTCCATTGTAACGGCACCCGCTTGCTAAAACGTGCCCGCCACCGCCAAATTTGCTTGCAACTTCATTTACGTTTGCTTCTTTCGACCTGAACGACGCTTTATAGCAATTATCCATTTCCATAATGCAAACGCCTACTTCAACTGTGTCAATCCCCATAATGAAATCAACAAAGCCTTCCGTTTCTTCAGGCTTTGCGCCAAAACGTGATAGTTGCGATTTATAAACTGTTATAACGGCTAATCTATCGTCTAATAGATAGCGAATTTTACTCATTACTTCGCCAAATAAATTAGCACGACTTTTTGATTGTTTTGTAAAGTTATAATAGGTTATTTTGTTAAAATCCGCTCCGTTGGCTTTTAACACAGATGCAACCTTAAACGTGTTTTCCGTTACGTTTTTATGCTTGAAATTGCCCGTATCCGTAACAAGCCCCGTAGCCAAAGCGTTAACTGAATTTTCAGGAATTTCACCTACTAGCGCAAGCACTAATTCGGTTGCGTTTTCCGCCGTTGCCGACGTGTCTATAACCACGTTATATTTTGCATAGTGATTATTAGAAATATGATGGTCAAAGTTATAGGTGTTCTTTTCCGTTTGGAAAAGTTCACTAAATTTACCCATTCTTGTTACGTCTGCACAGTCAACCGCCATGTATGAAGAATACCGCTCGGTTATTTCCAAGCGGATTTCTTTTGCACCTTCAAGATAGAAAAACTTTTCAGGTACTACTTCTTCACAATAGACGTCTGCCTTAATGCCTAACTTGTTAAGCGCAAACTTAATTCCAAGTGCCGAGCCAACGGTATCTCCGTCGGGACGGACGTGGCAAAAAATTGCAACCGACTTTTCTTTTTTTAGTTTTTCGGCAAATTCTTTGACCGTCATCATTTGTTTTCTTCCTCTTTCTTGATAGATAAGAACAATTTTTCCATCTTATCGCCATACTCGATAGAACCATCTAAAATAAAGAATAGTTCTGGCACCGTTCTGGTTTTCATTTCACGAGAAAGTTCGTATCTTATACGCTTTGCGTTGTTTTTTATAGCGTTGAACGTTGTCATTTTCTTTTCTTCGCTCGTTGCATAAATACTTACGAATACTTTTGCGTTTTTAAGGTCTTTTGACGTATCTACCTTTAACACGCTTACCATTGCCGTAATTTCAGGGTCGTTTAAGCGTCTTGTTATAATTTCGTAGATGGCTTTTTGGAATTCGCCGTTAAGTTTGTCTGTTCTAGATACTCTACCGTTCATTTATTAACCCTTCTGTTCTTCTACTTGATAACTTTCAATAAAGTCGCCTATCTTGATATCATTGAATTTTTCAATAGAGATACCACATTCAAAGCCTTGTGAAACTTCCTTCACGTCGTCCTTGAAACGTTTAAGTTGCAATACGTTACCTTCACAAATCATAACGTCATCACGATAAATTCTAAGCTTAGAATTTCTTGCAATCTTACCTTCTGTTACGTAGCAACCTGCAACTTGACCAACGCCAGAAATTTTGAATACTTCACGCACTTCCGCTTTACCAAGATATACTTCGGTAAACTTGGGTGCAAGCATACCTTTCATTGCCTTTTCAACGTCTTCAATCGCTTCGTAAATAACCCTATAAAGTTTGATATCTACGCCACTTCTTTCCGCAATTTGTTTTGCATTAGAATCAGGGCGCACGTTAAAGCCGATAATGATTGCCTTTGACGATTCTGCAAGCATAATATCCGATTCGTTAATTGCGCCTGCTTGTGCGTGAATAACGTTGACTTTAACTTCTTCATTCGAGAGTTTTTCCATTGACTGCTTAACCGCTTCAACAGAGCCTTGTACATCTGCTTTAACGATAAGGTTAAGACCTTTCATTGAGCCTTCGCTAATTCTACCGAACAAGTCGTCAAGAGATACGCTTTGTGATGCACGAATCATGCTTTCACGTTCTTTATTCTTACGTTCTTCAGCAACAAGTTTCGTGAGTTTTTCTTGTTCTACCGCATAGAGAATATCACCTGCGTTTGGAACTTCATCAAGGCCCATGATTGATACGGGCATTGACGGGCCTGCGCTGTTTACACGTCTGCCCTTATCGTCGGTCATAGCACGGATTTTACCTGTAACAGTTCCTACAACCACGCTATCAGATACTTTGAGCGTACCGTTTTGAATAAGCACGGTTGCAATCGGACCTTTGCTATGGTCTAATTTTGCTTCGATAACTACACCTTTTGCCTTTCTATCGGGATTTGCTTTGAGTTCTTTCATTTCAGCAACTAGGTTTACGCTTTCTAAAAGTTCTTCAAAGCCTTCGCCCGTCTTTGCAGATACAGGGCAAAGTATGGTATCTCCACCCCATTCTTCAGGAAGAAGTCCGTGTTCGGTAAGTTGAGTTTTAATTCTTTCGATATTTGATTCCGGTTTATCAATTTTGTTTACTGCTACGATAATCGGAACGTCTGCCGCTTTTGCGTGTGAAATTGCTTCAATAGTTTGTGGCATTATTCCATCATCTGCTGCAACAACTAATATTGCTATATCCGTTGCCTGCGCACCACGTGCACGCATAGCCGTGAACGCTGCGTGTCCTGGTGTATCAAGGAAGGTGATTTGCTTACCACCAACCGATACTTGATATGCACCGATATGTTGAGTTATGCCACCTGCTTCGCCTGCGG
>SVIE01000013.1 GCA_015069625.1 Clostridiales bacterium
CTCCGAACTTATTTACGACGGGCCTTTTTCCGACGGCATTACCGAGCGTGAAATCAAGGGGCTTAAAGGCGAAGAAATAGGTAAGGATAAGGCGAAAGAAATCTTTAATTCGGTGTTCAAAAAATACCACTTAACTAACGTTCAGCACGTAGGCGAAACGTTAGAAGATATCAGATGTTTTAACGTGCAGGGCGAAGATGAAAACGGGGATTTATTATATGCGGAAATCTCTAAGATAGGCGGTAAACTTATTATGTTTGCATACGCAGGAAATTGCAACGACGTTAACTTCGATAAAGACTATGCTGAAAACGTTGCGTTCGAGTTTTTAGAAGGGCTTAATATTTACGATATGAAGGCTGTTTGGTGCAACCTTGATAACAACGTTTACACCTTCAATTTCGCCTATGAAAAGAACGGAATTATCTGCTATGCGGATTTAATAAAAGTTCGTGTGTGTGCAGATAGCGGAAGGGTTTTAGGCATTGAAGCAAGTTCCTATTACACAAACCATACCGAAAGAAATCTGCCATCTGCCGTATTTTCAATTGATAAGGCAAAGGAAAAGGTTGCAGATAATATAGATATTGAAACGGCAAGAGTTGTGGTTGTTCCGATAGGCACGAAAAGTGAAAAACTTTGCTATGAATTTATGGGCAAATCGGAAGGGGCAACCTATTACGTGTATATTGATGCTATTTCTGGAAAGCAAGTAGAAATGTTCAAAGTGGTAGAAACCACCGAAGGCGAACTATTAATGTAGTATATAAAATGCAAACGGCAAATAAAAAATGACGGCAGAATAACCGTCATTTTTTGTTGTTTAATTTTATGCATTCGCCACTTTCGGCAGATTGAAACATCATCCAAAAACCATCACCTTGTAAGTCGAAAACGGATAAGGGAATAAACGAACAGTAGGGGGCTAGTTCGCTTGGCGGATAAAGGGAATATTTTGACGGAACACCGTAACAAATATATTTTTCCTTGCCATGTTCTTTAACAAGCCCTACCACGTAATACTTGTTCTCGGAATAATCTATTTTCACCCACTTGCTTTCGGGGATAATTTTTGATAGTTCAATCATTTCTTCGTGCGAAGAAAAAAGGAAGTTCAGTTTTTCTCTTGCGGCAAAGATGAAAGGGTGCTCTGCCGAATTAGGCGGGCAAGCGCAAGCGAGTTCTTCATCTTGTAAACCAAAACTGAATTTTTGGCTATCTTGCGCTTTTTCTTTGCTGTTAGCAAGCCTTGAAGCATTTTCATTTCGAAGATATTCATTGTTCACCTTTTCTATGTATTTTAATTTTTCTTCAAAGGATAGGTCGTTTTTATAATAATTATCGGTGGTGATGGCTTCGTCGTCATACCTTGCGCTTTGTTCGTGCCGAATAGAAATATCCTCGTTTTGCACCGATTTTTGCCTAGAATCACGCATTTCAAGGCACTTTTCCGCTAGCAATTTTTTGAACTTTGGCAAGGGAAGATTATTATCTGATGCAAACGCAATCACCACGGGGATATCGTCCTTAATAAAGGTAAGCGCAACAGAAATTCCCTTGACGTTATAAATGGTATCAAGCGTTTTGTTGAAGGTGATAGGGCGCACGCCTAAATCGATAAGGGTAAGCCGTTCGTTTTTAGGAAGCAGGGCGAGAAAGTAATTTCCGCTATCAAGCGACGAAAGGTTGATTAAGGATAGATGAAGTGAACAAACCCCGTTTTCTTCTTCTAACCTAACGATTCCGCTAACCGCTTTGTCGCTTATCGAAAACCCTTCTAGTGCTTGTTTTAAGATAAGAATTTTCTTTTCAAATCCCATTTTACCGCCCCAAATTTATATTATCACTAACATAATATATGTTAACCGCCTAAAAAATATGGCCGTTTAGCACGGTATTTTGCGAAATTCGTCTAATTTGAAATGGGGCTTCGGAAAATCCACGTGGTGCTGTATATTGTGTGAGAGTTAAACCTTAAAAGGTTTATATTATAAATTTGTTGCAGATGTGAAGAAAAGATGTTATAATAATAATGCGACGTAACTAAATAGGTTAAGTGTAAAAGTATGCTTCGGGTAGAAGTGTACTATTTCGCAACATACAAATCTTTTACATAAGACCTATTATGTTAGTGCGTCGCAGCCAAGCGAGAAGTGCATTTTTACGGGCGCTATCTTGCTTGCAAGGTGGCGCTTTTTTGTTTGCAAAAAGGAGAATTGTTATGAAAATGAAGTTTGTATCGATTTTATTTGTACTTATGGCTGTATGCTTATCGGTATTCTGTTTTACCGCTTGTGGAAGCAATGATGGTGATTGGGGCGGCGGTGGAGAAACGGAAGGATTGTTCTACGTGAAAATTGCCGATAAAGACGAATATTCGGTTAGAGAATTTGGAGATGCAGAAGATTCGGAAATAGTTATTCCCTCAACGTATAAAGGGAAACCTGTCACCAAAATAGAAAATGAAGCGTTTAAGGAATGTGAGTTTATAACTAGCGTTGTAATACCAGATAGTGTGAAAAGTATAGGTGCTTCTGCTTTTGCAAAATGTAGTTCGTTAAAAAGAGTAATGTTAGGCAATAGTGTAATAAGTATAGGCGAGAAAGCCTTTTCAGGCTGTTACGATTTGGTTGAAGTAGTTAATAAATCTGAACATGTTACTATCGAAAAAGAAGAAACTGATAATGGCTATTTAGGATACTATGCACTTGCGGTGTTTAATAGCGAAGATGAATATATAAACAAGTTTACAACAGACGCAAATGGGGTTAAAACTTTTGTGGATGAAGAAGATAAAATTCTTGTTGATTATGATAAGGATAAAACCGAAATAACTATATCTAGCGATATAACTAAAATAAGGGAATATGCTTTTAAGGGAACAACAATAATAAGCGTATATTACACGGGAACGATAGATGATTGGGCGGAAATTGAGCGTGAAAATTCAAATTCTAACCCGTTACAGAACGGAGCAAAATTGTATATCAATAATGAGTTGGTGACGGAAGTAAATATATCTACGGCTACAAAAATATCTGATTATGCGTTTGGAAATTATGACGAGTTAACTAATTTAATTATAGGAGATAGCGTAATAAAGTTAGGAACGGAAGCTTTTTATGATTGTGATGAAATGGTAAGTGTCATTATAGGAAGTGGAATTGTGGATATAGGTGGTGGGACATTCAAAAATTGCGATAAATTATCAAATTTAGAAATTGCAAATAGCGAAATAAATGTGGATTATTCTGCATTTATAAGTTGTCCTATAAAAACAGTAAAAGCATCTTCACTAGTAATTAAAAAATTACCTGACGACGAAATTGAGTCAGTTGTTATAACAGGTGGATCAAGCATAGCTAATAGCATGCTTTCTGGGTGCGATACGTTAACAAGTGTAGTAATAGGTAATAGTGTAACAAATATAGGCTCTAGCGCGTTTAATGAATGCACTTCATTAACAAGTGTAACAATAGGAAATGGAGTAACAAGTATAGGCAATTTTGCCTTCTCTGATTGTAGCTCATTAACGAATATAATAATACCAAACAGAGTGACAAGTATAGAGATGGGCGTATTTAGTAATTGTTCTTCATTAAGAAGTATAATAATACCAGATAGAGTAGAAAGTATAGGTTATTATTCGTTCAGTGATTGTACTTCATTAAGAAGTGTTGTAATTCCAAAAAACTTGGCGGAAATAGACAGTTCAGCGTTCAGGTCTTGTGTTTCACTTCAAAAAATATATTATAAAGGGACGAAAAGTGATTGGAGGAAAGTTGACATAGGAACATTAGGAAACGAAAATATAATTAATGCAACACTCTATTATTATATTGAAAACGCAGCGGATGTGCCTGCGACAGGCAACTATTGGCATTACGTTGACGGTGTGCCAACTGTGTGGTAAAAGAGAACTGATTAAAAAGGGTAGAAGCGTTTTGCTTCTACCCTTTTATTATTTTAATAAATCTTATAAATTCATTTCGGTGTGGAGCATTAGTGCGCCAACCGTTAAGATGGAAGCCGTTTCCGTGCGAAGAATTCTTTTGCCAAGCGAAACAAGGCGTGCGCCGTTATCAATAGCCGTCTGAACTTCGCTTTCGTCAAACCCGCCTTCTGGGCCGATAAACACGCTTACCATCATACCCTGCTTAATTTCGGCAAGCACGGATTTAAGTGCATCCATGCCGTTTGCGCACTCGAAAGGTAGAATAATAAGGTCTGTGCTTTTTGCTACGGATATGGCGTTCTTAAACGTGATAGGTTCGTGCACGGTGGGAATTATGGTGCGTTTGGATTGCTTTGCAGAACTTTCTGCAATCGCTTGCCAACGTTCCGTTTTATCCTTTTTCTTTTTAGGCTCTAACTTAACGATACTTCTTGCCATTTCCACAGGGGTGATTTCCGTTACGCCAAGTTCCACCGCCTTTTGAATTATTAACTCTAATTTATCGCTTTTAGGTAGCCCTTGGAACAGGTGGATATTGATAGGAAGTGCGGTGTCTAAATAATTTTCTTCTATAATTTCGCAGATTACCGAATCGGTGGTAAACTCTTTAAGCGAACAAAGGTGAGAAACACCGCTAACGCTAACTAAAAACTTTTCCCCTTTTTCCATGCGAAGAACGTTTTTTATATGGTTAAAATCTTTGCCTTGAATTTGGGCTATGCCACTATTTAATTGCTCGGGTGAAATAAAAAAGTTAAACACAATAAAATTTCCTTATTTTGTTTTCCTTGGTATTATAGCAAAAAATTTTCTGCTCTGCAAGTGGCGGGCAAATAATGATAAATATAATTGACAGAATATAATTTCTCATTGTATAATAATTTAAAGTGTGATACGTTGCGTGGGATTTTGCACGCATATTCAGGAGAAAGATTTATGGCGGACGTTAAAAAAATAGCGATTACCACAGATTCAAGTAGTGCAATGGTAGGTGCGGATTTCGAACATTTAGGCGTTAAAGTTTTACCTATGCCCTTTTGCGTAGATGGGGAAATTCAGCTTGAAAATGTTACCCTTATGCATGATGATTTTTATGCGCTTTTGAAAAACAATGCGGACGTTTCAACTTCTCAACCGTCAGTTGGCGATTTAATGGATTTTTGGACGGACGTACTTAAAGAATATGATGAAATCGTTCATATTCCGTTATCTTCTGGGCTTTCTAGAACTTGCGACACGGCAAGGATTTTCTCTAAAGAGAAAGAGTTTGATGGAAAAGTGCAAGTTGTCGATAACGGCAGAGTTTCCATTATGCTTAAAGAAGCCGTTTTAACTGCGGTTAAATTAAGGGATGAAGGTAAGTCTGCAAGTGAAATTAAAGAATATTTAGAGCAGACTGCCGATAATTTTTCTTGCTATATTGCTGTTGACACAATGAAATATCTTAAAAAAGGTGGTCGTGTTACCCCAGGTGCTGCTGCAATCGGCACGCTATTAAACATTAAGCCCGTTTTAGTTGTTGGCACGGATAAACTTGGAAAACTTGGTGTAGCAAAAGGCATGAAGAAAGCCAAAGAAACTATGATTGCAACTATAAAAGCCGACTTAAACGGCAAACTTAAACCACTTTATGAAGCAGGGAATTTGGCACTTTCAGTTGCGCATACCAACAATTTAGAAGATGCAAAAATTTTTGCTGAAGAAGTTAAAGTGGCGTTCCCAGATATCCCGTTTAAGTATATTGATGAACTTTCTATGGTAATTTCTTGCCACACAGGTCCAGGCGTGCTTGCAATCGTTGCTTGCGAGTGTGTTAAATAAAATATTTAATTGTTTTTATTGAAAAGCCGTTCGTTTGGACGGCTTTTTTGTTTGAATTTTGTCAGTTTTTGCGCTTAAAATTCATTTTTGTTGGTTATCGCAGACGATTATCATTGACAAAACCATAATTTGTCTGTAAAATGTATGAGTAAAGATTTGCTTTTCTTTTGGAGAAGAATATGAAACGTTTTATTAAAATTTTAGTTAATGCACTTGCAGTTGTTATGCTTGGCGTTTGCGCTTTAAGTTTCACGGCTTGTCAAGACATGAAGACGATTGAAGTTAACACCAAGGTTTATTCTACGACGGATAGTAGTTTCAAAGAAAGAACGCTTACTATCGACCTTTATCGCCATTTAGCACCTAAAACTGTTGATGCAGTTCTTTCTGCTATCGAAAAAGGTTATTATGATAACGCTTTCTTCTATATTGATAACTCGATTGAAGAACCACAAATCATGATTGGTCAATATAAGTACGTTGATGGTCAAATCGTTCAAAACGACGTGGAAATGCCCACAATCAAAGGCGAATTTGAAAATAACGGGGTTATCGGCTCTAACCTTAAAAGCAATCGTGGTAGCGTTGGCCTTTGGAGAAGTTGGTATGCTAACGGTAGTTACACTGTAAGTAACGAGGCAAGAAACTCTGGCTCTGCTAACTGGTATATCCCAACTGCTGGATTAAACGGCTACACGGGCAACTTTGCAGTTTTCGGCACGTACGATCTTGAAAATGAAGATAATGCAGATATTATTGCGGATATTAGTTCACTTACAAACGTTAGTCTTACGGTGCAAAACTATGAAAATTACGTTGTTTTCTTCACCGGTGAATATCAAGAAACGGGCAAGAATAACGGTTTAACTTTCCATTGTGTTTTGGCTAGTGAGTTTAGTGCTAGTGATTACGAAGAAATTTTCGTTGCAGAAGGCAATCAACTTGTTTGTTACAATATGCATACGATAACCGTTCCGTTTGCAAACAGAGATAACGCAACCTTAAAAACTATCGGTGCAACAATCACTTCAATTAACGTTAAATAATTTTGATTAAACAAATAAAACCCGACTTGGAAAAGTCGGGTTTTTTACTTTTAAAACTCTTGATAATTTTATTATCGTGTGTTATACTAAACGTGCCAAACTAATTAAATAACGGAAAAAGAACGCTTTTTATTTTTAAAAGAGCGAATTTTAACGTTGTCTTACTGAATTTGATAAAATGCAAATTCCACTTTAGACGGCTTTAAAGTTTGTTCTTTATTCCAGTTAAGATTAGTTTGGCGACTATCGGAGTTTGCGTTTTTGTGCGTCTGCTTCGGTGGGCGCACTTTTTATTTTTGGAGAGTTTTATGAAGATTTTTAGATGTGAGATGTGTGGTAGTAGTGAACTGGTGAAGACGGAAGATTTATACGTTTGTAAAAATTGTGGAACTAAATACACGCTGGAAAATGCAAAAAAGTTGCTTGTTGAAGTTGATGAAAGCGACAAAATAAATAATTTAAAAATTCTTGCAAAGCAAGCGCTTGATAGCGAAGATTACGTTGGCGCAAATAAGTATTATGAAGAATTACGAAAAGTAGCGCCATTAGATTTTGAAATTTATTTTTACAGTTATTACACGAGACTTATCTGCGTTAATGAATCCAACATTGATGATAATATTGAACAAATAAAAAATCTCCTTGAAAATTTAGGGGCGATGCTAAAACGGCAACCTGAAGAACAACAATGGGCATTGGCACAGACATATACTAAAAAATTAATATATCTTTGTGGAATAATTAGGCGTCATGCTCTCTTAATATTGCAATCTTCTGATGATATAGTAGACTTAGAATTTAGAAAATATATGCGTAACCGCTACGATGGGGAAAGTCAACATGATTATAAAACAAGGTATTGCGCATATAGGCATTTTGATTTGTGTCAAATCTTGCTGATTTGGGCTGAAATAATGGAAGAATATTTTAGAGATAAGCAAGATAAAGAAAAACTAGCACCGCTGGTTAAGGGGACAATGCAAGTAGGTATAAATTTAGCTATGGATTCAATGTTTTTCAGTTATATATTAAACGTGCAAGAGATTGATAGTGAGAAATTAAAGAGTTTAAATTATTACATTTCAATAATAAAAAAGTATGATAACACATATCAAAATCCTTTTGTTAATCAAAAGAATTTTAATTATAAAAGGATTGAAGCATTTAAAGCATTATCAAGTATGGAAATAATGAAAGGATATTTTTGTAGTTCGAGTCATGATGATCTTCACGTTTACGACAATACGATAAATAAAACGATTCCGTTTTGTGTTTGGAAAGCAAAAGTAGAAAAAAATCCGCAAGCTTATGAGTCTGCGAACGCGCAACAAGGTCAAAAAAAATCTAACAAAAGAAATTGGTTATGGGGCATTGCAATAGGATTAATTTTTGGTGTGATTTATATTGCTTGTTGTACTTAAAATTAAAACGACTTACCAAATGGTAGGTCGTTTTTTTGTTGCAAGTTTTTAGTCGCAAGATTTGATGTTGTCAATTTTATTTTCTGAATATTCAAAAGTATAATATTTAACTTCATATTTATTTTCTGTCAGTTTATAAATAAATCCAACTTCGTTATCTTTTCTAAAAATAGGTGGGGGCATAATTCCTATAAAATCCCCTAAATATCCTTTAAGTTTATCTGCGTTTGGCTTCATTTTTTCGGAAAGATAGCATAAGGGGCTACCGCTAACTAAAAGTTCTTCGGCAAAAGCGTAAGGAGTAACGGGTAGTGGTAGGGTTTTTACGCTATAATCTGGCGACGTGGTTACCGTTACGTTTTTAGCGGTAAATTTTTCATTAAAATCCCAGTCTGTTTTAATCTCGTGTTTTGCTATATCTTGCCGTTTTTCTACCGTCTGAAAGCCATTTTCTATCGAGTAAGAAAAAACTTCTTTAAGCAACACTTTTTCTATCTTATTCGTAACGTCGTAAACAATTATATGTTGTTTTTCAAAAATAAGAGAAATTAGCACGAAACTATGGTTTTTTAATGAAAAATACTCAATTTTTGCACTTTTTACGTTCAATCTAATTTGGTCTGCGAAAAAATCATAAGGCGTTTCAATAGAGATTTTAAGTCCGTTATCCGTAAAAACGCTAGCAATAAAAAAGTCGGTTTTTTCTTGTGTAAGAAGATTGAATTTTTCATTTAAACACAAAGGGTTGCACTTTATTAAATATCCGCCTTTTAGGTCGGTTACCATTACGTTTTCGGGCGGGTTTAATAGAAATTCTTCGTTCAATAAAAAGTTAACGCTTGGCTCGGTGGGAGAAAGCGAGCATATTTCAATAAAAGCGTCGTTTGACACAACGTCGCAAAACTTTGGTTGGTTGGAAATTATGCCTAAAAACGCACCGTTAATTTTCACGGCAGACGGAAAGCCGGAAGCAAAATAATAATACATCAATAAAAAGTATGTATATTTTTCTTTTGTTATGTCAATAACCGTATAAACAAATAAAAAAGGAGATAATCATGAATAAAATTTACGGTTATAAACAAGCGGACGTAATCGGGCTTGCAAAATTCGTTAGGGAAAGAAAAGGGTTAAATCTCACTGAAACGTTTTGTAAGTTTGCGCAAAAGACGGGAAAAGCGAAAGGTACGATTAGAAATATGTATTATGCGCTCGTTAAACATAGTTTAGCGGATAAAGAATTTACGGCAAAGTATTTGGGCGGAACACCGCTTGCAGTCAATAAAATAGTGGAATTCGACGAAAAAACCGAACAAAATTTAATCGAACAAATTTTGATTTTGAAAAGTCAAGGTAAATCTGTCCGTGGGGCGATTTTAGAGTTGGCAAACGGGGATTCCACCCTTGCGTTAAGGTATCAAAATAAGTATAGAAACATATTAAAAAATCAACCTGACCGCATCAACGAAATGGCGAAAAAACTTGGTATTGAACAAATAAAAACGACAAATATTGATAAAATCCCAGAAGTTCAGTATTTAAGATTAAAGCAAGAAATTGATGGGCTTGTTGAAAGAATTTCTCTTAAAATTCGCACGGAAAACGAAATTTTAAAAGAAAGGATAAGCCTATTAGAAACGGAAAATGAAAGATTGAATAAACTAGTTTATTCAAAGTTTAATTCAAATTCTGCACTAGGATATTTGAAAAATAATAAAGAGAAAAATGTGCTAAACTGAAAAAAATAGTCAAACGCTTGCCAAGTATAAAAAAAAGGATTATAATATTTCCATATTAATTTATCCGAAGGAAAAAATGGTTATGGATTTATTTAAAAAATGTGGAAATTTAGAAAACGTTAAAAAAGCAAAAGAATGGAACGTTTATCCTTATTTCCATCAACTTAATTCAAAACAAGGTCCTGAAGTTGTTATGGAAGGCAAAGATATGATTATGATCGGCTCAAATAACTACTTAGGCTTAACTTCTCATCCTGAAGTTATTGAAGCAGGCGTTAAGGCTATACAGCAGTATGGTAGCGGTTGTTCTGGAAGTAGATTTTTAAACGGCACGCTTAACACCCACGTTGAACTTGAAAAAGAACTTGCAGATTTTCTTAAAAAGGAAGACGTTGTAACCTTCTCCACAGGTTTTCAATCAAACCTTGGTATTATTAGCGCAATCGCTGGTAGAAGTGATTACATACTTTGCGATAAGGAAAATCACGCAAGTATTTACGACGGTTGTAGATTATCCTTTGCTAGAATGCTTCGTTACAACCACTCTGATATGGAAGACTTGGAACGTCAACTTAAATCTATCGATACAACCAACTCGGGCATTTTAATCGTAACCGACGGTGTGTTCAGTATGAGTGGCGAAATTTGTAAACTCCCCGAAATCGTTGCACTTGCTAAAAAATACGGTGCAAGAGTTATGGTTGACGATGCTCACGGACTTGGTGTTTTAGGCGAACATGGTAGGGGCACGGCAGAACATTTCGGGCTTGAAGACGAAGTGGATATTTATATGGGAACTTTCTCAAAGTCCCTTGCAAGTTTAGGTGGATATATGGCGGCTAGCCACGAAGTTTGCGAATACGTTCGCCACGTTTCACGTCCATTTATTTTCTGTGCAAGTATTACTCCTGCAAACGTTGCGTGTGCAAGAAAGGCACTTGAAATTTTAAAACGTGAACCCGAACGTGTTAAAAACCTTGCAAAAATTAGCAACTACATGCGTGAAGGACTTAAAAGAGAAGGCATTAGCATAATCGATAGCACAACTCCGATTATCCCTATTTACACATATTCAAACAAGAGAACTTTCCTTGCTTGTAAACTTCTATTTGAACGTGGCGTTTACGTTAACCCTGTTATCTCTCCTGCAACTCCTGTTGGTATGAGTTTAATCAGAACAAGTTACACCGCAACCCACACCGAAGAACAAATGGATAGAGCGTTAAAGCAAATCAAGGAAGTATTAGAAGAAGTTAAGGACGTTAACGACGATTAGGCGAATAATAAACGTCGCAATACTGCGTTACTGCAAAACGATTTTGATTTCAATGAACGGACGTTCTATTTCACCCAAAATCGTTTGCGAGCCTTGTCTTGCTTGTTTCTTATCCGTCTAAACATAAATAATAAACTGCGCAATACGGCGTTAAACCCCTTGATACTTTTTGTGAAAAATAAGAGTGTCCGTCAAGGCAGTTATCAAAATGAATTTTACACATAAGCACCGCTTGAAATTGAGCGGTGCTTTTTCATTAATTCTTAAATTCATAAAAATTATATATTGCCGTTTATTTTAATTGACAATAGCACATAATGTGAATATAATTTAATTGCAACCAAATCAGTTGCAATTAGTAAAGGGGTAATAAAAGTGAAGTTATCTTCAAAAACGCATTACGGACTTATGGCTTGCCACGTACTTGGAAAAAATTATCCCGATAATGCGGTTTCGGCATCAACGCTAGAAAATTATATATCCGTATCTGGAAAATATCTTGAAAAGATAATGCGCATGCTTGCAGGTAGAAATATCGTAAGCGCAAGCCGTGGTGCAAGCGGTGGATATTTTCTAACTCGTGCGCCTGAAGAAATTACAATCGGTGAAATCGTAAGGGCGTTAGAAGACGATATGAAGATTATCGAATGCGTTAAAGATGGCGGTAAGTGTAAATGCTGTCCGTCGGCAGGGGTTTGGAAGAAACTTTACGATTCGATAAATAGCGTGCTAGACAGTATGACGTTAAAGCAGATGATAGACGGAGAATTACAAAGATAGGAGAAGCGGTTATGGTAAAAACACCAATATATTTTGATCATGCGGCAACCACACCGTTATGTAAAGAAGCATTAGAAAAAATGACGCCGTATTTTTCTGAAATTTTCGGAAATCCGAACAGTCAACACGTGTTCGGCAGAGAATCGGTTAAAGCGGTTGACGAAGCGAGAGATACGATTGCAAAAATTATAAATTGCAAACCAAACGAATTATATTTCACGTCTGGCGGAACGGAAAGCGACAACTGGGCGTTTCGTGGAATTGCAGAAGCATATTCAAATAAAGGCAAGCACTTAATTATTAGCCCGCTTGAACATGCCGCTATGCTTTCAACGGCAAAGGCACTTGTAAAAGAAGGGTTTGAAGTTGACTATATGAAAGTGGATAGTGAAGGTTTTATTGATTTAGAACACTTAAAAACGCTTATCCGCCCCGACACCATTTTTATAGGTTGCATGCTTGCTAACAATGAAGTTGGAACGATAGAGCCGATTAAAGAAATGGCAAAGATAGCAAAAGAACACGGCATTATTTCTTTTACGGATGCAGTTCAAGCGGCAGGCGTAATTAAAACTGACGTAAAAGAACTTGGTGTAGATTTAATGAGCATGAGTTCACACAAAATTTACGGGCCGAAAGGTTGCGGTGCGTTGTACGTTAGAAACGGTATCAAAATCAATAACCTTATAAACGGCGGGCACCAAGAAAGAATGAAACGTGGCGGAACAACCAACGTTCCTGCGATAGTCGGATTTGCAGAAGCGTTCAAAATTGCGGAAAGGGAAAGAGAAGAGAACTTTAAGTACGTTTCTGCATTAAGAGATAAATTTATCAACAGAGTAATAAACGAAGTGCCGTACGTTAAACTTAACGGACCGAGAGAAAATAGGCTTCCTGCAAACGCAGACTTTTCGTTTGAATATATCGAAGGCGAATCTATTTTATTTAGTCTTGATTTAGCGGGTATTGCGGTTTCGTCGGGTTCGGCTTGTTCGTCGGGTTCACTTGAACCGTCTCACGTACTTTTAGCGTTAGGGCTCCCCGAAGCGCTTGCGCACGGTTCAATAAGGTTTTCGTTTGGAAAACACAACACGGAAGAAGAAATAGATTATGCGGTTGACGTTTTGAGAGATTCGGTTAAAAAGTTAAGAGAGATGTCCCCGTTATTCAAAGTAGAAGGAGAAATTAAGTATGTATAACGAAAAAGTAATAGAAGTGTTTCGCAATCCCAAAAACGTGGGAGAAATAGAAAATGCAGATGGCGTTGGAACGGTTGGTAACGCATCTTGCGGAGATATTATGCAAATATCATTAAAGATTGAAAACGATATTATCGTTGACGCTAAATTTAAGACTTTCGGTTGCACCGCTGCAATCGCAACAAGTTCAACCGCAACGGAGATGGTTAAAGGTATGACGATTGAAGAAGCGTTAAAACTTACCAACAAGCGTGTTGTTGAAGAACTTGGCGGTCTTCCTTCACAAAAACTTCATTGTTCAGTTTTAGCAGAAGAAGCCATTAAAAAGGCTATCGAAGATTATTTAGCAAAGAAAAATGCGTAAATTCAAGCACCGTCTAGGCGGTGCTTTTTATTTGTGATTTTGTATGAAATCGACAAGATTTGCGCATAATAATACCGAATAGGAGGGGCTATGAAGGATAAATTTTTATTCGGTGTCGTGTGTGGAATGATTGGTGGCTCACTTTTAATTGCAAATTCCGTTAAGGCAAGACAAATGGTTAAAGACGGGCAAGAGCAAGTTAAACAAAAAGTAGAACAGATGAGTCAAAAAATGAAGAAAAATTCAAGCGAAAATTAAAAAACAACAAAAAAAGAACGAAGTGTTTACTTGCTTCGGGCTTTTTTTGATTTTACTGTTGATTAAGTTAGAAAATTATGGTAAAATATAAATGTGGAAAGATTTTTATGTTTAGATATCGGTGATAGAAGAATAGGGGTGGCGGTTTCAGACCCATTTAACACCTATGCACTTCCCGTCACAACGATATATCGCAAGAACTTAAAAAAAGATTTAGAAGCGGTTGCTCTATTATCAAAAGACAAATGCGTTACGGGGATAGTTTGTGGCCTTCCCGTAAACTTTGACGGTACGCCTTCAATTCAAACCAAAAAGGCAGAGTATTTTATTCAAAAACTTATTGAAACGCTAAATCTTCCTGTGTTCACCGTTGATGAAAGGTGCACCACTTGTGAGGCGGAAGAAACGCTTATTTCACAAGGCAAAAGCAGGGAAGAGCGCAAAGGGTTAGTGGATAGTTTAGCCGCAACTTCTATTTTAGAAGGTTTTTTAAGGGATAAAAACAGAAAAAATCAACAAAAAGAAAGTAAACAAGGAGTATTAACTATGAGTGAAAAAGAAAAAGAAGTTTGTGATTGCGGGATGGAAGGATGCGACGGAAGTTGCGAAGAAGCAAATCTCGTTGAACTTACAACAGACGATGGCAAAAAATTAAAATTTTATTTTATCGACACTATTGAATACAAGGGAAAATCATATTCTGCATTTGAACCCGCAGAAGAAATTGAAGGTCTTTCAGAAGGCGATTTATTGATTTTTGAACTTGCAGAAGGTGAAGGTGATGATGCTGATCTTCTTCCTGTAGAAGATGAAGCGTTACTTGATGAAATTTTTGAAGAATTCTGCCGTGTTCTTGATGAAGAAGAAATGGCAGCTGAAGCGGAGGAATTGGAATAAAATCCCGTTAATCGCCAACCGGAATGATTGACGAAAGTGTTTTTATGGGACTTAAACATTTATTTATTGGTAAAGAACGGTTTGATGAAAAGATGAAGCCTTGGAAAACGCCTTGGTATTTGATGGGCGTTGTTGGGCTTGTTGAACTGTTTTATAAGATGACGGCAAAATGCAAAATCAAGAAAAACAATATGGATGGACTTAAAACGCCATACTTGATTTTGCAAAACCATGCTTCTTTTGTGGATTTTGGGCTAACTTGGTCGCTAATTTATCCCAAAAGAATTAACTGGGTGTGTTCGATTGAAGAATTTACGCTTAACGAGTGGCTTATGCGTTCGTTGGGATGCTTTTCTAAGCGCAAATTTACACCCGATATTCAGGTTATTAAGCATATTATATATTGCTTAAAAGAACTAAAACACCCCGTTGCTATATTCCCCGAAGCAAGATTTAGTTTTGCTGGGATTACGGAAGAACTTGACGAATATAATTACGCAAGGCTAATTAAGGTGCTAAAAGTGCCTGTTGTAGCAGGCGTGGGCAAGGGCGTGTTTATTCGTTCGCCACAATGGGCAAAAAGGCCGTATAAGGATATGCCTGTTGAAGCGGAATTTACCCTTATCGTAACCGAAGAAGAAACGAAAACTCTTTCTGAAGAAGAGATTGCAAATCGCATAAAAAATGCCCTTCAACACGACGATTATAAGTACTGGCAAGAAAGTGGAAGGCGTGTTAAAAGTAAAGTTCGTGCAGAAAACTTACATAAAGTTTTATATCAATGCCCGCATTGTAAAAAGGAATTTACAACCACTTCAAAAGGTACAAAAATTTGGTGCACAGACTGTGGGCACGAATGGGAACTTACCGAATACGGCTACTTAAAATCAACTAATGGTGAAACGTATTTCGAGCACGTTCCAGACTGGTATAACTGGCAACGCCAAAACGTTATACAAGAAGTGGAAGAAGGTAGATATTCACTTAAAGATACCGCAAGGTTAGAGTGGCTTAAATCTTCAAGGGCAAAGTTTGTTCCGCTAGGCAAAGTGGAATTTACGCACGATTATAACGGCATTACCTTAAAGGGTACGCTTGATGATGGTAGTGAATTTTATTCTTCTCGTCCTGTGGAAAGTCAAAAGAGTTGCCACGTGGAATTTGATTATAAGGGAAGGGGGGATGCTATTGATTTTGTTACCCTTGATAAGCAACATGAAACGTATTTTGTTTTCCCTGAAAATCTTAAAAACGTTTTAACTAAAATAAATTTTGCAACCGAAGCACTTTATTATCGTGAAGAAGGACTTAAAAAGCAACAATCAGAAAAGTCAGAATAAGAAAAACTAAAAAAGACGGTATATTTACCGTCTTTTTTGTATGTAAAAATAGTTAAATTTTTTAGAAAAGTAACATTAGATATTGCGTTGCAAGCATGGAAACACAAGCGCATACGGCAACGATAATAAGTGAGCGTTTGGTCATTGCCATAACCACGGCAACAACCGTTCCAACGGTTGCCGCAATAATGTTTTCAGAGAATAAAAATATAGCAGGGAAAGTCATTGCAGAAAGAACGGCATAGGGCATGTAATAAAGTATGCTGTTAATAAAGCGTGACTTTATTTTTTTGCGCACGAAAACAAACGGAATCATTCGGATTAAAAAGGTTATTCCCGCCATTACTAAAATCAAAATAAATAGATGCAAATTATCCATTTTCCACCTCCGATTTTTCTTCTAAAACGGTATCGTTGTCTTCGTCGCTTTCCTGTTTAACAGGAAAGAAGATTGCCATAAGAATAGCGGAAACAAGTGCGCTTATAACTACCACTATACCCGTGTCAAGTTGATTGATTACAGGGATAAAAGTAAAAGCGCAAGAAATCCCAGCCGATAATAAAACAGTGATAAGTACGCCAAGTTTTTTCATTGACGGCGGAACTATAATTGCAATAAACATAGCGTAAAGGGCAATCCCTAACGCTTCTTTTATTTCACTAGGCAAAATATTGCCTGCAACTGCACCTAAAAGAGTGCCAAGAGCCCAGCAGACGTAGGGTAGAAGGGCTAATCCGTAAAAGTAACGTGTTCCGATGGCTTTTGGCTTAGACATTGCGACTGCAAAAATTTCGTCGGTAACCGCAAACGAACATAAAATTCGTTTAGAGATTGTAAAACTTTCATCTACCTTTTGCGTTAACGAAACGCTCATTAAAAAATATCTTGCGTTGATAACGAGTTGGGTTAGCATCATGGTTAAAATAAGGCTAACAAGCGTTCCTGCACTAGTCATAACGGTGATGCCTGCAAGTTGACCTGCGCTAGTAAGGTTAGTCATTGACGTAAACACGGAAAGGAGAAGTGGGATGCCCAACATACTTGCTTGCACACCAAACGCAAAAGATACCGAAAGGTAACCAAGACCTATCGGCAGTCCGTCTTTTAATCCGTTTTTGAAAGTGTAAGGTGATTTAGCGTTTTGCATGATTTTTCTCCGTTTCCCGATAAGTTTAGCACAAAAACAAAACGCAAGCAAGCGTTCAATAAGGGGATAGAAAAATTTTCACGGATAAATGTTGATATAAGGGATATGGAAACATAAATGTTTCCACAAAAGAATTTTGTTAATTTTTGAAAAAAAGTGTAAAATTTAGTTTCAGTTTATATTGTTTTGGTATAATCCCACCGATACAATGGGAATTTGTGGTAAATAATTGCAAATTTCAGCAAAAATAAAAAAGTAAAAAGCAATACGAAAATAAGCGTTTTCAAGAGATTACGGAGGATTGAAAATGACAAAAGGGAAAAAATGGTCGATAATAGCAATACTTTTGGCGGTATTTCTAATCGGCGTAGGTGTTGTAACCTACATATTTTTCTGGGATATGTTATTTCCAGAAAAAACTTATACTGTTCAAGGCGTTGTGGTTGTTGACGGAGAGCCCGTTGAAGGGTTTGCTGTTTCATCAAACGTGGGTGATGCCATAACAGATGCAGAAGGAAAATATTCGTTTAGTAAACTTAAAGAGCCGATTACGATTTACGTTACCAACGACGAATATTATTTCGGCTTAGAAGAAGAAACGTTTTCTGACGAAGCAACTTATAATATCGCAGGCAGAGCGTATAGAGAAGTAAACGGTTCTATCGTGAGTGGTGGAAATATGATTCCTTTTGCAACGGTAACTATCGTTGCGGAAAACGGAACTTATGAAACCATATCTGATGCAAACGGAAATTTTACTATCCCGAAGGTTATTGGTGAAGTTAAAATTACCGCAGAAAAGAATGGAATGCAGATGTTTGAAAAGGTTATAGATGAAGACGAAGTTCAAGCAGAAGTAAATGCCCTTACGTCAATTTCTTTAACGTTCGAGTTTGACGATAGTTTAGGACTTTCAGGTGATACCGACGTTGAAGTGGAATATAACGGGGTTAAGTACGGATTAGAATCATCACTTTTCTCAATCGGAAGCGTAAGTTTTGGTGAAGAAATTAAAATCATTTCTAGTAACTATTTATTAAATCAAACTAAAATAGTCGTAGATGAAGAAAATGCAACCGTAAGCATTAAAGGTAAGAGAATTTACGATATTTCAGGTAAAGTTGTAAGTGGTGCAACACCGATTGCGAACGCTAAAATTTTAGTTGATGGCAAAGAAGAAACCACAACTGACGAACAAGGTAATTATTTAATAGAAGACGTAACGGGCGTGCATACCGTATCTTACGTTAAGAAAGGATTTACAACTAGTGAACAACAAGTAAGTTACGTAAACACGGAAGCAAATTTTGAAACGCTTAAAAAGGTAAACGGAAAAGTTTTATTTGAAAGCGGAATTTTAAGGGGAGTTAAAGTCTTTACGGCAAGCACGGAAACCGTAACCGACGCTAGCGGAAATTACGAACTTAATTGTAAACTTGGCGAAACGATTTCGTTTAGTTTAGACGGATATAAGTTGGATGGCGGTGCAACGGTTGAAGATACAACTTCTTTCGTAAGTGCTACTGCTCAAAAATATTATAGTTTAACCGTTTCTGCATTTAGAAAAGGTCAAGCGGTTGATGCAACTATAACTGTTGGCGGGGTGGAATACACGCTTGCAAACGGAACGATTACGATTAATGATTTATTAGGCGTTCAATCTTTCCAAATTCAAAAAGACGGATTTATTTTTGAAGCACCGGAAACAGTTGATAGATTTAATTCAAACGTAACGCTTGAAGCACTTAAATATTTCAACGCAAATGGAAGCGTAAATAGCGGAAGCCTTGCGCTTAGCGGAAAAGTTTACGTTAACGGTGTGTTTAATAAAGAATTCACAAACGGAACGTTCACGATAGAAAATATTTTAGAAAGTGCGGAAGTTGCCGTAAGATGTGATGGATATGAAGGATATGCGCAAGTTGTTTCAACAGAAGAACCTAACTTTAATGCAGACCTTACATATTCAGTAACGTTTAAGGCGACGACGGGAAGTATTGCAATTTCACAATGGCAATTAAAACAAGGCTCTGAAACTTTTGAAGTTGCAGATGAAAAAACTATAAGTGGCTTGAAAGGTGAAAACACTTTCTATTTTGAAAAAGATTATCACAACACAAAGCAAGTAACCGTTACAAGTGGTGGTACGGCTGTGTTTGAAACAGAATATAGCGTACGTGTAGGCGTAACGCAAAAGGATGCACCTGTTAGCGGTTGGAAAGTTTACTTAATCAATGCTGAAACGGAAGTGGTAACCGAACAGATTACCGTTAACGGAATTTGCACGTTTGAAAATCTTGTAGGCGAATACGTATTATTTACCGAAAGCAAAAACGGGGTTGTATTTAGACCGGAAAGTTATGATTTAACTAGCGGTGGCGTTTACGAGTTCTCTGATAGCGGTTATAGTTTCGGGGGAAGAATAACCTGTGGCGGTCAAGGTATTTACGGTGCAAAGGTTATGGCAGGAAGCAAGATTGAATACACCGATAGAAACGGTTATTATTATTTCGATATGTTGCCTTCTGAATGTACGCTTACGGTAAGTAAAGACGGTTACGTTTTCGGTACGGGTATTGACGTTGATAAAACATATAACGATAGAACGGACGTTGACTTTGCGGGAACGTATTCAGTAATCGGAAAAGTAATTTGCGGTGGCAATCCTTTAGAAGGGGTTAGCGTAACGCTTGGTTCGTTGAGCACGATAACAGATGCTAACGGTGAATATGAAATAAGTGGAATTAACACGGTTAATGAAACGCTTGTTTTAAGTAAAGACGGATTTATTATGGATAGTTACCAAGTAAACGGCTTTATGGAAATTGAAACGGTGGCTTACGTTGACGTTACGCTTAACGTTTTATGTGGCGGAAACGTTGTTAACGGTGTTGAAATAAAAGTTAATGGTAAAACGATTGGTGCAAATTATCAATTCAGTTTAGGGGAAAACGTTACCTTCCATAAGACTGGTTATGAATTTGATTCGTTAACTATTTTATCGGCAGGAATTTTCGATATCGAAGGAACTTATACGATAACGGGTAAGGTTGTAAACGGAAGCGTTGGAATGAGTGGTGCAGTTGCAATCCTAAACGGCAGTCAAGAAATCACTTGTAACGAAGATGGAACGTTCACTATTTCAGGGCTTAGCGGAACAAACGATATAACGGCAAGATGTGGCTCGTTTGAGTTTGGCACGGTAACGGTAAGCGAACCTAGAACGGTTACAATCGGTGCAACTTATAGCGCAACGATTATTGTAAAGAGTGGTGCACAAAATTTAAGTGGCGTGCTTGTAAGAGTGGGCAATAAGGCTGGCACAACTGATGATGAAGGTAAGGTAACCTTTGTTGGTTTAATGGCAACAAACGACGTTACGTGCTCGAAAGATGGCTATGAAATAGTTGGCGGAACGGACGTTATTGAAGGCACGGGCGAATATCTTTTCAATGCAACCTATTCAGTAAGCGGAAAAGTGCTTTGCGAAGGAGCAGGGCTTGAAGGTGCAACCATTAAGGTTGGCGAAAGGGAAGTTACCACTAACTCCAACGGTGAATTTACCGTAAACGGTCTTGAAGGGGAAAACAACCTTTTCACAATAACCAAAACGGGCACGGCGGACGAACAATACGGCACGGCACAATTCACGGCATCAGCACCGACGGTAAATAAAGAAGTTTCTATTACGTATTCTTATACGGTAAAAATCGTATTTAATGGTTTATCTGATTATAGTGGGATAACGGTTGCATATCTTAATACGGATAAAACAACGTCGTCAAACACGTTAAATATTGCGGGATTATCTGGAAGCGTAACTTTCACGTTCGCAAAGGATAGATGTGAATTTACACCTGCAAGCCAAACGGTATTAGGCCCAAGCACGTTAACGATAAGCGTTGTTCAATATTATGATATAACAGGATACGTTAAGACGAGTAGCGGACTTCCCGTTGTAGGTTACACGGTAACCGCACCTGGAAAGACGGCTGTGATTACGGATAGCAACGGATATTATTCGTTCACCGACCTAAAAGGACAAATTGCATTAACAGGTAGTTACGCATTTGAAAAACCAAATGCAAGCACGGATTCTGAAAATGCGCTTTGCAAAACTTCGGCAAACATATCAAAAGCAGGAACTTACAACTTAACGGTAAATGATGCAAATTACGCTTGGGGTATGTTCTTTAATGCTTTCTATAACCTTGAAAAACCTGATTCGGTTTATGAAATAGTTATGGAAAGAGGTAATATTGATACAATGATTGCCACGACTGCAAGGATGATTAAAAGAAAGGACGCAAGTGGAAATATCTTAACGTTAAACCTTAACTATGGGGATAATGCGCCAATTATAGGGACAGTTACAGCAGTTGCGTTTATCTCTCACTATAAACCGAACGAAAGCGGAAACAATGCTAAATGGAATTTTGTAAAGGGTAAAGATAGTAAAGTATTCTCTGACTTAACGGCAGAGTATGATGCATATTCATCTTGGACACAAACTAACGAACAGGGCATAAAAAATGAAATAGGAAGTAGCCCAAATAAAATTTTGCCGTATAATATTTTACCTGATGGCGGACACACGATGGGGGCGGTTACGAGATCTGGATCTGATTACACGCTTTCATTAAGTTTAAGCACGGGTGAGAGCGTTTGGAGTGGATACAAACAGCAAATGAATAAATTAAGTAGTCAAGAGCCAAGCAAGTTCTATCATATAAATTTATCGCTCACGTTTGATAGTAACGGCAACTTAAAAGCATGGTCGGTGTCTGAAAAATACAAGGTAAGCATTGCGGACGTAACCGCATCATTAAGCTATAAGGTAAATATACCAAACAAATCAAACGTAACAACACTTGATATTTCAACAAACGCAAAACTTCAATCAGCACTTTCAACAAGCTGGTTATGGAACTAAAAAAGGGGGTAAATTAAAATGAATACTAAAAGTTTGAAAAAAGTTTTAATTTCAATATTATTATTCGTATCTATATTTACTTTGGTTTTCGGTGTAACTTATAAGCCGAAAAACGTTTCCGCTGCAAGCGACAAAGTGATTGTTGCGACTAAAATTCTTTCCCTTAACAAAAAAGGCACATACAACTATTACTATGCGTCTAGTGGCAACATGACAGACTTTACGGGATTTTACGTTGCTGATTTTTCTGCGGCTGTAGGACAACCGATTGGGGATAATTATTATGTTGGAACACACAACGAAGTCGTTAGCAGATGTCAATACGCTTCTCTTATGAGTGCAGGGCAACAAAGAAACCCTGAAATATTCATGTATGCAGAAATTCCTGCAAATATAAGAAAGGCAAGTGCAAACGGCTTTGCTTCAGTAACGACTTTTGTAAAAGTAAAAACACTTGAAGATCAATGGTATAGTACAGGTGAAGATTTTTCTGATAAAGTTTATGTAAGCCTTATGCAAGGAAATCCTTCAACCGAAGGAGTGTATGATAATAACTTTTCTGCGACGGAAACTATTTCTTGGGATTCAAATGGAAGTAGAAGTACAGCTTATCAAGACGTAAAATTTAATATAAGTAATTTGTCAAGTCCATATTTGATGTTAAAAACGAAGGCGGAACATTACGCTGTTAAAGTTTTGGGAATGAGTGCAATTAGTACAACTTCACTCTGTATTCAAATGCCAAGTTTTACTATCAATAGTGATGATAGTACAGCACCAAGTGTAACTGGTTATTCTATAGATGCAAATTGGTCGGGCTCTGCTAAAACTTTAACGCTTAACGTTAGCGACACGCAGGCTGGTATTCAGTATTTAACTTGTAATGGAGAAAAACTTTCAGTTAAATCCATTTCAAGCGATACTAAAACAGGTACGTTTACATATACGATTCCTGAAAACGGAACTTATACTTTTACGCTTACCGATAACGTAGGTAACGAAACGACATATCAATATACCGAAAGCAAAATTGATAAAACCAAGCCGGTAGTTACGTCTTGTGATGTTGATTCTGGTTGGGCACGCCTTTCAAAAACGTTAACCCTTAACGTTAGCGACGTACAGTCTGGTGTAAGCACAGTTACATATAATGGAAGTGCGCTTACAAGTAATATTGCAAGCGACGGAAAAAGTGGTGCTTTTACTTACACCGTAACGGCAAACGGAAGTTATACTTTCACTATTATCGATAAGGTTGGTAATTCCACAACTTATACGCATACGGAAAGCAAGTTTGATACAACCGCACCTGTTCCAAGAATTACGATAAATCAATATCATCACGTTTACGATATACCGTTCACGGCAGATTTAACTTATACTGAGTCAGAAGAATTTTTCTATTACACGATAGATGGTTCAACTCCTGATAACACGTCAACCCCCGTAACTGAAAACACGGTTGCAACCGTTAGTGCAGACGGAGATTACGTGCTTAAAGTTATAGGCTATGATGCCGTTGGTAACGTTGGCGAAGTTAGAGAATATCCGATTATCGTTGATACTACGCTTTATGACGTAAATATATTCTCTCAAGATGGTAGCATAAGCGCAAGTACGTCCCTTTACCGTGGTGATGAATACGTTGTTGACTTTGTAGTTGTTGAAGGTTACGTGTTCAATAAAATCCAAGTAAATGGAACTGCAACGGATTACGTTAACGGCACTACGCTTGTTATTCAAGGCAATACGGAAATTGAAGTTCTATTAAAGAAGATAGTTTCTTTGTCTAACGTTGGAACGTACGTTTATAATGGTGAAGTGTTAAACCTTGAACTTGCTTCAAGTGAAGTGGAAGTTCTTCCAAGTGTATTTAACGTAAAAACTATGGCTGACGGAAGCGAGTGCGAATTTAAAAATGCACAAGCCTATACAGTTATATATGATTATGAAGACGAAGATTATATTTCAAACGGTAGTTTCGAAGTTGAAATTTTATCTAAATCTATAACCGTAACCGCCACCGCAAAGGAAAAGATTTTTGGGCAAGCAGATCCTGAACTTGACTTCATAGTAGAAGGACTTATAGGCTCTGATACGTTAAGTGGTTCGCTAGTTCGTGAAGTTGGTGAAGACGTTGGCGAGTATAGCATTTTAGTTGGAACACTTACATCTAATTCTAACTACGCTATGACCTTTATCGAAGGGACGTTTAGAATTAATCCTAAAACGGTAACCGTAACGGCAAACGTGGTTGAAAAGACGTATGGTGAAACGGCAGACCCCGAACTTACTTACACGGTAGATGGACTTATCGGAAGCGATACTGTTAGCGGATATTTAGAAAGAGAAGAAGGGGAAAGTGTTGGTTCATACGACGTGCTTGTTGGAACACTTAAAGTTGATTCTAGTAACTACGTTATGAACTTTATCGGTGAAGATAAATTCATCATCAATAAGCGTTTAATTGCTTATACTGTTTCTTCTGCGGAAAAAACCTATGGTGAAGCTGATCCTACTTTTGAAGCGGAAATAATCGAAGGTAGCCTTGCAAACGGTGATAGTTTCTTGGCAATCAGAGAAATAGGTGAAGACGTTGGAACTTATAAAATCGTTAGCGTTGCTTTCTACAACGTATTTGGTGAAGACGTTACGGATAGTTATACGAATAGCGATATAAACGCTACGTTCACGATTCACCCCAAAACCATAACTGTTCAGGCAAATGTAGGAAGTAAAATTTACGGTGAAGTAGATAATCTTACTTATACGGTAGAAGGGCTTGTAGGAACGGATACGTTAAGTGGTGCTCTCGTTCGTGAAGCAGGTGAAAACGTTGGCGAATACAATATTTTACAAGGCACTCTTGCAAATGGAAACTATACGATAGTTTATGAAGGCGCAATTTATACAATTAGTCCCAAGGCTATCGACGTGTACGCAAACGCAACGGCTAAAACGTATGGTGAAGTGGACGGAGAATTTACTTATACCGTTGACGGACTTTTAGGTTCTGATACGTTAAGTGGTGCGCCCGTTAGAGCGCAAGGTGAAGACGTTGGCGAATACGATATTTTAATCGGGACGCTAAATAACGATAATTACTTTATCACTTTCCATGGCGAACAGGCGTTTACAATTTACAGAAGACAGGTGGTTGTAAAAGCAAACTCCGCTACTAAAACGTATGGTGAATTAGACCCTGAAACGCTAGAAACTAAATTGCTTTTCGGAACGCTTGTAAACGGGGACGTTGTGGTTGTAAATAGAGTAGCAGGCGAAAACGTTGGTACGTATTTAATCAATAATTTCGTTATCGTTAACGGGGATAGAGACGTCTCTGCAAACTATATATTAATTACTATAAACGGAACGCTTAAAATCAATCCAAAAACGTTAACCGTAACGGCAAACGGATTTGAAAAGACTTATGGCGATATAGATAGTGAACTTACTTACACGGTAGAAGGGCTTGTAGGCTCTGATACGTTAAGTGGCAATATTGTTCGTGAAGCAGGTGAAAACGTTGGCGAATACAATATTTTACAAGGCACGCTTGCAAATAGTAACTACACGATAATATTTAATGGCGCAACCGTTAAAATCAATCCAAAAACGTTAACCGTAACGGCAAACGGATTTGAAAAGACTTATGGTGATATAGATAGTGAACTTACTTACACGGTAGAAGGGCTTGTAGACTCTGATACGTTAAGTGGCAATATTGTTCGTGAAGTTGGTGAAAACGTTGGCGAATACAATATTTTACAAGGCACGCTTGCAAATAGTAACTACGTTATAAACTTTACGGGTGCAAAAGTTATTATCAATGCAAAAACAATTAACGTTTCGGTGGATAGCAAAGAAAAGATTTACGGCGAATACGACCCTGAATTTACTTGTAACGTTTCAGGCGCACTTGCGGTAGATACGGTTAACGTAACTCTCGCAAGAGAAGCGGGTGAAAATGCCGGTGTTTACGCTATAACTGCAACTATTAGTGATGATAACTACGTGCTTAATCTTGTTAAGGGTGGTACGTTAACTATCAAAAAGGCAACGGTGGATTTTGAAGTGGAAGCAAAAACCGTTATCTATAACGGGGAAGTGCAGTATATTGACCCTGTGGCTAGTAATCTTCCTATAACCTACGAATATTATTTATTCGGTGCAAAGGTTGACGAGCCTATAAACGCAGGTGTTTACACCGTTAAAGCCATTTTTGCAGGAAACGAAAATTATCAAGGCGTAACAAAGGAAACGACGCTTACCATTGAAAAGAAAATGGTTAGCATTGTGGTTGAAGCAGAAAGATTTAATTATACAGGCTCTGCAATTGTTCCAGAATTTACGGTGGCAGAAGATATGCATGCGGTATTGATGTTTACTGACGTTGATATGGCGGTTGACCCTGGTTCATATCACTTCACGATTACCGCAGAAGACGAAAATTGGATTGTTTACTATGAAGGTTGTCTAATTATCGACTAATTTATAAATAAACTCCAAAGCCCCCTTGTAGAAGGGGGCTTTATGCTTTACATATTTTTGGTAGTGTGTTAAACTTTATTTGTGGTGATATTATGAAATTAGTTTTAGCAAGTAACTCGCCGAGAAGAAAGGAATTGCTTGAAAAAGCAGGCTTTAAGTTTGAAATTATTTCTTCCGATTATGATGAAACAGGGTTTTCAGACGACCCTGTTTTAACAGCAGAAACGTTTGCGGTGGGTAAAGCGCAAGCCGTCTTTAATGCAGTTAAAGGGCGGGTGGCAGTTATCGGTGCGGATACAGTCG
>SVIE01000075.1 GCA_015069625.1 Clostridiales bacterium
CGCGTCAAAACACGACTAAGTTTGCATAAAGTCACCAAAAGGTAACTTTATCGCTTTTTCGTCGGTTTTTCCTTATCGTGAAAAGTTCTTGCGATACTTTTCACGAGTATAAAAAATTATAGTCAGTAAATTTCTAATGATTTACTGACTTTTTGTTTTTAAACTTTTAATCAAAAAATAGCATCAGGTCAACAACTTTTTTGAACTTTTTAACAACTTCTATTGATAAAAGGAAGTGTAAAATGGCAATTAGTTATTTGTCGTTATATTGGACGACTATTTTTTTTGCATAGTCGCGCGGAGAAACTTTCATGCGACGCTTAAAGGCGTAACTAAAATAGGATTGTGATGAAAAACCGCACTCGTATGCAATCTGAGTAAGGGTCATATCGGTAGATATTATTAGATTTATAGACTTTTTAATTCGTTGGTCTTCCACGTATTCTCGTAGAGTTTTTCCCGTGGAAGCTTTGAAAAGCTTGTGGAAATATATAGCGTTGAAATTTGCTAAACTTGCTAATTTTTCAAGAGTAAGATCGGCAGACAAGTTGCCGTTTATATATTCAAGTGTGCTTTCTATTGTTTTGCGGTTGTTGCTTTTTGGGGCTAATTTTATACTATGCGTGGTGTTTTTGTTTAATAAATATACAAGTTTTAGAATTATCTTTGATGATGAGAATAAAATAATTTTGAAAGCATATAAAGGAAGTGAATTTTAAAAGATGAAAGTAACGGATATTAAAACTTTTGTTGTCGATTGTTTTAGAACCAACTGGGTTTTCGTAAAAGTTTATACTGATGAAGGTATCAACGGTGTTGGCGAAGCCACGCTAGAATACAAAGAAAAGGCTTTGGTTGGTGCGATTGAGCACGTTAAAAGCTATCTTGTGGGAAAAGACCCAAGACAGATAGAAAAACATTATCACGATATTTACCGTGATGCTTATTGGAGAGGCGGAGCGGTGCTGATGTCGGCACTTTCGGCTGTTGAGATGGCGCTTTGGGATATACTTGGAAAATCATTAAACGTTCCCGTATATCAACTTCTTGGTGGCAAGGTGAACGAAGACTGTCGTGTATACGTTAACGGTTGGTTTGCAGGCGCTAAAGAGCCCGAAGAGTTTGGAGAGAAAGCCAAAGAAGCGGTTAAAAGAGGCGTTACTGCTATGAAGTGGGATCCGTTTGGAAAGAGTTATTTGCAAATTTCAAATCGTGATTTAGACAAGGCTATCCGTTGTATTGCCGCCGTTCGTGAAGCCGTGGGGAACGAAGTAGACCTACTTATCGAAGCGCACGGACGATTTGACGTGCCTACGGGGATAAAGATAGCGCAGGAGATAGCGCAGTTTAAACCTATGTTCCTTGAAGAACCTGTGCCACCTAACAACATTGAAGCTCTTGAAGCGGTGAGAGCTAAATCTCCCGTGGCTATTTCGGCAGGGGAAAGACTTTATACTAGATTTGACTACAACGAGTTATTCCGCCGTCGTGCTTGCGATTATATTCAGCCTGATATTTCACATGCTGGTGGTATTATGGAACTTAAAAAGATAGCGGCAATTGCCGAGGCAAACTATATACCGTTTGCTCCACATAATCCGTCAGGCCCTATTGCAAACGCCGCAACTCTTCAACTAGCCGCTTGTTGCCCAAATTTCTGTATACTTGAAATAATGTATAGCGACGTTGAGTGGCGCAAGGACGTTACAAACGAAAATCTTATCTATGAAAACGGACGTATAAAAATAGGGAACAAGCCTGGATTAGGCATTGAACTTAACGAAGAAGAGTGCCTAAAACACCCTTACGTTGAGCATAATCTCCGACACTATACTGGCAAACTTACCGATATTCGCCCTGCAAAGACAGAGTTCTATTTTTAAACATCAAGATTGTGTTTTGCAATAGAATTATCTTTATTAACGATAAGCTTTTAGTCGAAATTAAATAAACTAGGATAGTAAATTTCTTAAAAGGAGTTTTGTGGAAAGTTTTTTAAGGACTTTCAATTTGAAAATAAAAATATGAAAACCGTACTTATAACAGGCGCGTGTATCAACACGGGCGTTGCAATCGTAGAAAAATTTGCCACCGAGGGATATAATATTATCTTTACGGGCAGAAATAAGGAAAGGGTTATAGAAGCGGAAACGCTTTATCGTGAAAAATTTCCTTCGATAAAGATAATCGGGTATCACGTAGATTCATTGATTGATGAAAGAACGGTAGACGAGGTTTCCGTTGAAAAAATGTTTGAAGATATCGATAGTCGTGGGCTTTTCGTGGAAACCCTTGTTCTCAACGCAGCGGATCAGGGGCTTGGGCAAAAGATATTTGAAAATCCTCTAACCGATTTTATGAAAGTTATCAACACTAACGTTGTTTGGAATTATTGTATTTGTGAGCGCGCCGCAAAACGAATGAAGGAAAACGGTGGCGGTAATATAGTGTTTGTCAATTCTAACACAGCTTATCGCGCTATTCCGGATAGAATAGCGTACGAAACGTCAAAAGGTGGGCAACTTGGTATGATGAGAGGACTTGCGCTTGATTTAGGGAAATACAATATTCGCGTCAATGCGGTGTTGCCGGGAATGATAAAGACAGACCGTTGGGAGAAAAATCCAGAGTTTTACGCAAGCGTTCCTTCACGTTTCACCCCGCTTGGTGACATTGCTGTTGGAAAAGATATTGCCGACGCAGTATATTATTTTTCAGCACATGCAAGAAATACAACAGGTGCGGAATTAGTGGTAGATGGTGGCAATACCATTCAACTTTATCCCATAATACAAAATAAATAAATTATTAACGTATAGAAAGCAGTAGGTTTAACCCCTGCTTTCTTTTTTCGTTAGATTAAAGAGGAGGTGTAAAATATCAACTATTTATCCAAAACGTAAAGACATTAAGCCTTATTTGCACCAAAAAAAGTTATAATATAAAGAATATTTTTCTTGACCACGATAGTTTTTATTAATATAATATAAGTATAATCGTTTAACAAAATTACCAAACGAAAAAAAGGAAAAAGATTATGAAAGAAAAACAAAAGAAGAATAGGCTGACAGTGCTATGGTATTCACACACAAGATTATCAATTGCTTTATTGTTGATAGTGGTTAACTTGGCAGTAATACTATTGTTTACTGGTATTTTGTCCATTATTTCTGGTAACAATTTTTTTGATGAATTAGCGTATATATTTGCTTTTACAATGTCTGCAGATGGGATTTATGATTTTGTAAATTCTAACGAAGATTTAATTAGTTTCATCATAAAGGTTATACTTGTAGTTGTGCAAATGATTATATTCTCAGGGGCACTTATCGGTTTTACAACTAATATTTTGCAGTCGACAATGGATAAGACTCTTAACAACGTTGGTAAAATTAAGTTAGAAGACCATTACGTTTTCTTAAATTGGTCTTCAATAGG
>SVIE01000014.1 GCA_015069625.1 Clostridiales bacterium
TGTTACAACCGTGGTGTGCAACGAACGGTACATATTAGGCTTTGGCATTGCAATATAGTCTTTGATACGACCAGGAACAGGACGCCACCTATTATGAATTTTTCCTAAAATTTCATAACATTCGTCAACCGTTTTTACTATAACTCTAACTGCCACCAAATCATAGATTTGATCAAGTGTTTTGTGGCGTGATTTCATCTTCCTATAAATACTATAAAGATGTTTTTTTCTACCAAAAACTTCACCTTGAACAGATGACGAATCAAGCAAATTTTTAACGTCGGTTACAACGTGTTCTAGAAAGTCCCCCGTTTCTTTTAAGCGGGCTTCAATGTTTGTTTCAAGATATTCGTAAAATTCAGGTTCTAGGTATTTTAAGCACAAATCTTCGATTTCACACTTGATGCGTGAAATACCAAGTCTATCGGCAAGCGGAGCGAAAATTTCTAGCGTTTCCCTTGCCATTCTCTTTTGCCTTTCAACAGATAAAAAGTTTAAGGAGCGCATATTATGAAGTCTATCGGCAAGTTTTATAATTATAACCCTGATATCCTTCGCCATAGCAACGAATATCTTTCTAAAATTTTCCGCTTGTTCTTCTTCAAGTGAGTTAAATTCGATTTTATCAAGTTTGGTTACGCCTAAAACAAGTTCTAAAATTTCATCACCGAACTCGTTTTTGATATCCCCTTCAGAAACGGGGGTATCTTCAATTACGTCATGCAAAAAGGCTGCCGCAACAGTTGATGCGTCAAGACCTAAATCGACCAAAATGCGTGCAACGGCACAAGGATGCGTGAAATACGCTTCCCCTGATGCTCGTTTTTGATTTTCATGTGCCTTTTTTGCGTATTCGTATGCCTTTCTGCAAAGTTGCAAATCTTTGCCTACGTATGCTTTTTCAAGGCTTTCCCAAACTTCTAGCATTTTTTCTTCCTATTCCTTCAAATCAGATATTCTTGTGTAAATTAATGAGTTCGTGAGCGGTTGTTGTACACGTGAATCACGACGCAACACACCGCCTACTTCATAGAAAAATCCTAGTTCTCTAAACACTTCAAAACAGAAAATAAATTGTATCGCCTGTTCTTCAGTATCTGATACCGTTTTTACGTACGTATTGTAAAAATCAACGACGTTCTTAAATTCTCTGCCTGCGTTTGCCACTATTTTACCAAAATTTTCAGCAAAAACAGACCTATCAACCGATAAATTTTCTATGTACTTAAAGCCAGAATAATCGAACTTACAAACACACTTCTTATCGGTATGAATATATTTTAACGGCACGTCCAAATAAACTAATTTACTTGCTTTTTCCGGCACGGAATCAGGGGAAACAATTACGTTTACAACCCCCGTTATACCCATATCGAAAATATGCAAATCGGCATATTTGAATTGCGGATAATGCCTTAAATTATCAATATCGCTTATTAGATACGCCACTTCTTCACTACATTGTGAAAAATCTTTTGGCATGGCTGGTAAAACCCTAATTTCTTCCGTTCCACTAGCAATTTTTTTAAGTTCGTTTGCTATAACGAACAGTTTTATTTCGTTTACGTTTTCCACACACGGAATAACCGTTTTTATTACGCCTTTAACCGATTCAAAGCCCTTAAACGTGGAAAGGTTGAACTCAAAAACTATCTTCTTCTTGATAGGTGAAGCGAGTGTTTTCACCCTTCCTTCTCCATTAAAATCTATCATTTCTAGATATTGTGTTTTGAAGGTATAATGGGGTGAGCCTAGCCTTAACGGGTTTGATTGAACGCTCTTTTCTTCTATTGTGAACATAGGTCTGCGATTTCCCGCTCCAAACGGTTCTAGCATCTCTATTTCTCTTGCAAAACGAATAGAAACAGGTGTTTCAATATTCCATTCTGCATAGATTTTACGTTCAGTATCAATACTTCCCTTACTTTTTAAGGTTTCGTTTAATTTTATTCTTAACGCATTAAATTGTTCTTTAGAAACAGTTACGCCCGCAGCCTGTGAGTGTCCGCCATACGCAACTAACATATCTTTAACTTCACTTATTAGGTCGAAGATATTAACCCCTTCTACGCTTCGTGCCGAGCCTTTATAATCTTCTCCGTGCCCCGCAAATACAATTATGGGACGAGAAAATTCTTCTACAAGTTTTGACGCTACAATACCTATACAACCGGTTTTCCAACTATCGTCCGCAACTAAAATAATAGAATCGGAGTCAAGATGCTCGTCAATGATTTTTTGCTTTGCTTGACGATAAATTTCATCAACTAAACATTGTCTATTAAGGTTATATTCAATTAATTTTTCCTTGAATACTTCAATCTTTTCATCGTCGGTTGAAAGCAACAATTCAAGAACTAACCTTGCGTCCCCCATTCTTCCGCCGGCATTAATCTTTGGTGCTAATCCATACGTAATCGTTTGCGACGTGATAGGTTTACCGTTGTTATCACCAAGTAAACTTGCAAATTGTTTGCGGGTCTTATTAAAGCCGAAAAGTTTTAACCCTTCCGTTACAAGACTTCTGTTTTCACCGATTAAATCCATGCTATCGGCAATAGTTGCAACGGCAACAAAATCTAAATATTCGTTTGCTTTTTCACCGATTAGAGCATACCCTAATTTATACGCTACCCCTGCCCCGCAAAGACAATTAAACGGATATCCGCTATCTGCGATTTTAGGGTTGACTTTAATGACGTTTGGTAAAATTTCAGGCGGTTCATGGTGGTCGGTTACTACAACGTCTATACCGAGCCCTTTAATTTTATCTATTACTTCACAGTCACTTATGCCACAGTCAACCGTGATAATTAAATCAATTTTTTTACTTTCGTGAAGGCTTTTAATTATATCAAAATTTAATCCATACCCTTCTTCTCGTTCAGGAATAAACGTTTGCGCTGTTATTCCAAACTCTTTTAAGCAATAATATAGCACACACGTTGCACAAATTCCGTCTGCATCATAATCACCAAAAATAAGCACGTTTTCACAGTTTTTCTTGGCTTTTTCTATTCTTTCGGTTAATAATTGCATTTCCTTAAACAAGAACGGAGAATGGAATTGCTCTTTACTTGGGTATAAAAATTCTTTTACTTTTTCGGGAGTATCTATATTTCTGCAATACAAAAGACGTGCGGTATCATATAAAATTCCGCACTTAAAAGATATCTCTTTTATCTTTTGTTCTTCTGCCGTTTCTGGCACTTTTGAATATATTACTCTCATAATTACACTAAAATTTTATTTGTTTATTATTTGTCATTTATGCTTAACGTTTATGAGTGAGACTAGGCGAGTGAGCAATCGGAGATTGCGAATAAGCCTTAATCAAAACAAGGCGAGCGAATAAGCGTTTGCATATTAAAATGACAGATAAGAAACAAGCAAGACTAGGCAAAATCCGCAGTTAAGAGTTTATAATATTAGAAATTGGAAACTTGCTTGCAAGGATTTACAATTTCGACATATTTCAACCTGTAAATTTCTTTACAGGTTACATCTTAGCAAGGGTTTTAACGACGTATTGCGCCATTTATTATTTGTCATTTATGCTTAACGTTTATGAGTGAGCCTTAATCAAAACAAGGCAGGAATTTCCTGCCTTGCTAATAACGTTTATGTTACGCTTCTTCGACAGATTCGGATTTTTCAACTTGTTTAACTCCTTTTCTGTCCCCCTTTCTTTGCTTTATAACCGCCCACATAAATCCAGCAAATCCGATTGATGCGAACGCAGAAACAAGCCCTGCAACCGCTAGCTGAATACCGACTGCTAAATCTACTAAAAGGGTTAATGCAACGCCACCTGCAACTAACAAGCCTGCAACAGCCGTTGCCGTTAACCAAACCTTATTCGTTGCCATATTTGCAAGGTCATAATAAGAAAGTTTGTCGTTTCCTACGTTCTTTGAATATTCTTGTGCATATTCAACGGTGAATAATGAGTAAGCACCGGTTAGAACAGCAGTAATCAACATTCCAACGCCTACAAAATCGCCCGCATATACACGTGATGCGCCAACAATTGCAAGGTACATTAACATTGATATAACAACGCTTACAAGCACGGATACTGCTCCTGCAAGTTTATTTAAGAATACAAAGTAGATAAATAAAACTATAAGCATTATTGCAATACCTATGATTGCCATATAATCATATCTGAAATGATGAGCAGTTACTTCGTTGAAAACCGCTTCTGCACCGATTGCACTTCCCGTATTATCTTTTACCGCATTTTGAATTCTAATTTCAAGTTCGTCTAAATCGATAATTTCTAAAACGTTTTCTTGGAATTTATAAGCAAGCGTTTTGCCGTCTGCTAATTCTTGGAAAGCATATCCTTCCGCTTTTAAGCCTTTTTCTTCTAAATATGCGTCGGTTGCCGTTTTCATTGAAGCAGATGCTTCACCGATATTTTGATTTAACGTTACGTTGAGTTCGTATGACGTTTTATAGTTTACGTCTTGATTAAATCCGAAAACACCAAAAAGTGCGCTACCCACTACGATAATTACAAGTGCTATAATTACGAAAATTTTAACGTGTTTGGTTGCATTTTTCATATTAAATGTCCTCCTTCTTCACGTCGAAAAACTTTTCAGGGGTTTTAATTAACGGAATTACGATTTCAGCAAACATTCTTGAAATCAACAATACGCAAAGGGCAGATACTACCGCACCGATACCTAATGCAATACCGAAACTTTGAATTGCACCGCCACCGAATACGAAGGTTAATAGACCAACAACGCCACTAATTACGCAAGCAGAAACAACCGTTAAGAGTGAACGTCTATATCCTGCTCTAATTGCAGATTTAACCGTTCTACCATTTTTCATTTCTTCTCTAATCTTGTTTGCCGTTATTGCTAAGCATGCTGACGTTAATAATCCGCCTGCCACCATACCGATTATTCCGAAAAGTGAAACAACGATACCTGGAACGGCAATCATCATGCCAAGTTCCGTAACAACGTAAGTAAACATAGCAAGCATTGAAATAAAGCCGTATCCCTTATATGCTACAAACATTAAAGCGATTGCTAACAAAAGCACGCTACCTGCAACGATTAACGAATATAAACGTGCGTTTACACCGTACATTGCAGTTATAGTTTCCATTTTGGTATCTTCTTTTATTTTATACTTGTATTCTAATCCGCCTGATTTAAGTTGAAGGGCTACTCTTCTTGCTTCATCCGCACTTTCACGTGAAAGATATACCGTCTTATCGGTGATACCATCAAGCGTGATTGCAGCCGGCGATAAGATTACTTTATCACCAAGCACTATCTTGAGATAGTAACTTTCTGCATTTTCACCTTCAGAAGCAGTTTTAACAAGTTCTTTAAGCGTGTTGTATCCGTAATCGGTAAACTTTAAGCCCACTTGATAAATCCTTCCGCTTTCAGTTGCGCCTTCACCGATATACCAAGCATCTGCTACTGCTGATTGCTTTGTGAGAATTTCATCAGTAGGATCTTCGGTTGTGCCACCAAAGAATTGAACCGTGCCGTATTTCATTACCGTATCAAGATCTGAAGAAACTGAATTAGTTTTTCTTGTTTCAATACGGATATCGTATTCAGAATTTTCAACGTTTGCATCTTTGATTGCCTTGATAGAAAACGCTTTATAACCAAGTGCTGATAAACGATAACTTAACGTTTCAATCACTTCGTCAACATTTTCCACTACTTCACTGTCTGGTGCAAGTTCGTAAGTTACTGCAACACCGCCATTTACGTCGTAATCAAATTCTATTGCGCCAAGAACACCTTCATACTTGTCCTTTGCCCCTATCGGAAATGCAATAAAAGTCATTACGAGGAAAAATGCTAGCACTACACATAAAATTGACAGTAACGTTATTGCTTTGCCTTTGCTTTTCATTTTTGCCTCCAATTCACAATTATTGTGAATTACTTTTGCAACCTTTCGGTTGCGCTGTTTTTAAATTATTATTTAAATATTATATATCATACTACCGCAATCGGTCAAAGGTTTTTTTATATTTTTTGAAAATATCCTTTCCCCTTATCGATTTTTCGGCTATTTTTCTTGCTTTTTCTCCGAATAAATATGCATTGCGCATTCCATTCTCGCCTTCATCATATCGCAAGTGATTTCATACGGTTTATTAACGTCCCCGTTAAAGTTAACGTTATTTGCCGCACATCCACCGCTACAATGATATTTTGCAAAACAGTCTTTACACTTTTCCTTAGTGTATAAACTAGAATTTTTGAATATCGAACGAATATTCTCATCTAGTTTCCCTTCAAACACGTTGCCCATTTTATATGCGGGATTTGATGCAAACTGATGACATGGGAATATATCACCGTTCGGAGTTACTGAAAAATATTCGTTGCCTGCGCCACATGCGGATACACGTTTTTTAAGACATACCCCGCCTTCAAGGTCAATGTTGAAGTGGAAGAAATTAAATAGCGGTTTGCCTTCCTTCCTTCTATCTAGATAAACCTTGGAAAGACGCCTATATTCTTCCCTTATCGCAGGTAAAGATTCTTTGCTTATATAAAGTTCATCTGAACTATCTAACACAACCGGTTCTAAGGAAATTTGCCCCATACCCATATCGGCAAGTGCAAGCACGTCGTTACCGAAATCAAGGTTCTTATTGGTGAACGTGCCCCTTACGTAATAGTGCTTATCTCCACGCATTTTAACAAAGCGTTTGATGTTTTCGATAATTACTTCATAACTACCTTTGCCGTTTATCGTTTGACGAACGCCATCATGCACTTCCTTTCTTCCGTCTAAACTTAAAACGACGTTTTCCATTTCGTTATTTAGCCACTCTGCCGTTTCGCCATTCAATAAAACGCCGTTAGTGGTAAGCGTGAACAAAAATTTTTTGCCAGCCTTTGCCCCTTCACTTTTAGCGTATTCAACAGTCTGTTTGACAACGTCAAAATTCATGAGCGGTTCACCACCGAAGAAATCCATTTCTAAGATTTTTCTGTTACCACTATTCTTAATAAGAAAATCCACCGCATGTTTTGCAACGTCAAACGACATATATTCAGCCTTGCCTTTATATTTGCCCTTTCCTGCAAAACAATACTTGCAACTTAAATTACAATCGTGACAAATATGTAAGCAAAGCGCTTTAACAAGGTCGCTTTTTATTGGCTGTTCTTCCTTTATCGGCGTGTATAATAAGCCTACGTTTTTAAGTTCTAATATCTCTGATTCTATTTCTTTTATAGCCTGTTCGTCCGCCCCGCTTAAATCATACGGTTCACCGTTAAGTTTCTTTACAACTTCACTAGTTAATGCGTCACATACATGGAGAGACCCGCTTTCTACGTCAAACAGGTAATATTTATTTTCAAAATTAAAGGTGTGTACCATTTCTTAACATACAAAAGCAAGGAACAGCAAATTTGCCGTTCCTTGACAAAAAATTTTAGATTTTATTGTTATTTGTTCTTGTTGATTTTTGCTTCTCTTTCTAACTTTTCGCAGTTCTGGTTGCCTACCGTGCAAGAAGTTTTGCATGCTGATTGGCAGGTGCTTCTGCATTCGCCACAACCTGTTGATTTTGCTTGTTTTGGGGTTGCTACTAATTTAATTCTGCTCATTTTATAAGCCTCCGTTTGTTTTTTATGTTTCAACGTATCTATAATATTATAGATACACCGATTTGTCAAGTATCTTGAATTATTTTCATAACTTTTTAAGCGTTATAGCTATAATAAAGTTATCAAGAAATATAGCCCTACTGCGACGCCTATTCCTAATAGCGTTGTAAATAGCACTTTCCACGGTGATACGGGCGCTTTCCCTTTTACTTTGCCCGAGCATCCGTTCACATAGTAATTATATAACTTTTTACCATACTTAAAACTTCCAACGTACACGGGAAGAAGAACGTATTTATACGTTACGTTCGCATGAGAAGTGGAAACGTTTAGATAATCTAATACGTTATAAGAATATTGACGCAAAATACCCTTACGAATAGCACTATCCATAGTGGTTCTTGCCATACTCCAACAATCGTCGATACTTTCTTCGTACCTATACGACATATACCCTAAAAGATATTCTTCCGAATAGGCTACGCTACCATCGGTGTAATACGGACTTACCGACTGCATTTTCTTTTGATCAAACTTGCTACCTGCCGATATCAAAATATCGTTAAAAAACTGATTGAAAGTTCCGCTTATGGTTCGCCAAACTATGTACGTTTCTACTCTACGGTTTTTACCATAACCAACCGTTCTTGTGTGCCTTGTGCCTATCCTACCAACGTATGAAGACGTAGTTTGACTGTCAAAAGTAAAAGCAGGTGCGTAAACACCGTTAATTCCATCACCCTTTAACGTCTTTTTGAACTTTCTTGGAGCAAACAAACGCTTTCTTGCCCAAGCTTTACCAAACTCGATTGCCCTTTCTTTTCCAAAGGCAAAAGGTAACACAGCGTTGGGTTTTAGCCCTTCTAGTTCTTCGGTGGCGGTTACGTGTGCAGTTCCGCAAAACGGACAACTTTTAGCCGTTTCGCCTTCTGCCATCGTTACCTTCGCACCACAGTTTTCACAAGAAAAAACTACGGACTTATGCGCATTTTCCGCATCATCACATTGTACAAAAGCAAATCTGATATCTTGCTCTTCTGCGTCCGTTTCGTTTTTTATTCTTTTATGCGAACCACAATGTTCACAATATAACGTATGCGTGTCGGGATGGAATAACATATTCGCCCCACACGCATCACATTTTGTTATTTGGGTCTGTACTGTTTGATCTACAACAGTTTCTTCACTCATACTATTAAGCGTTGAGTTCGTCTAAAATAGCCTGTAAGTCTTGACCGTGAACACCAACTGCTTCACCAACAGTTTCACCGTGTGCAAGTGCACAACCTAAACAATGCATACCGTGACGCTGTAAAATTTCACCAGCGTTGGGGTTGATTTGTAACGCTTCAAAAATCGTTGTGTTTTCAGTAATTTTTTCTGCCATGATATATATCTCCTTGAAATTATTTATTGTTTTTCACCACACTCTGGGCAAAATTTAGCGTTTGCGCCTAGTTTTGCACCACAGTTAGAACAGAATTTTGCCTGTGGGATTTTTTCACCGCATTCTGAACAGAATTTTGCCTTCGCACTAATAGATGCACCGCACGAAGGACAAGTTGCACTTGCTTCTGTTTTTACGTCTGCCTTGCTACTTTCTTGTGGCGTGGACTTGAACGCATCTGCAAATACTGAGCCGATTCCAAGACCTGCGCCGACACCCATGCCTGCACCAACGAACGCACCGCCTGCACCTTCGTTTTTAGCAGCATCTTTCATTGCTTCGGCTGCGGCAATCTTCATAAGAACGTCAGTCTTATCACCCAAGATGCCGAGCTTACTTCTTTCGTCAATAGCCTTTTCAACTTCTGGCGGAACGGAAGTATTCTCGATAATAAAGTTGGTGAGCATTAAGCCGATTTCTTTGAATTTATTTTGAATAACAGATTTGATAATTTGGTTTAATTCTAGCGTGTTTCCCGCAAAGTCTAATACGGAAATTCTGCTTTCACCTATTGCGTCGGTAAGCGCAGAAACAAGCAAAGTTTTAAGCCATTCGTTAATATCACCTGTTTCAAATGATGAGTTTGTTCCAAAAAGTTCTTTTAAGAACACCCCTGCATCATCAACCCTATACGCATATGCACCGTATCCACGAACACGTGCCATGCCAAATTCAGGATCACGAATTAAAATAGGATTTGACGTTCCCCATTTGTTGCCCGTAAACTGCTTTGTGTTTACAAAATAAATATCGACTGAAATAGGGGTTTGGAACCCGTATTTCCAACCTGCGAGTTTCGATAAAATCGGGAAAATATCTGTGTTTAAATCATAAGTTCCTGCAGGAAATACATCACAAATCTGCCCCTTATGTACGAATACCGCCTGTTGTGATTCACGAACGATAAGTTTACTTTTGTGGTTAATTTCTCTTCCGCCTTTGCTCAATGGATACTTATAAACGAGAGTATTTTTACTATCGTCTGCCCATTCTATAATTCTTAAAAATAGTGCCATAAGCTACTCCTTTAATATTATAATTGTAGTATATCATATTTTTTTTCGTTTTTCAATATTTTAACTTTACTTTTTATATTATTTTATGTTATTATTAATCTTAGTTGCGGGTATAGTACATCGGTAGTATGCGAGCTTCCCAAGCTTGAGAGGTGGGTCCGACTCCCATTACCCGCTCCATTTACACCCTTACGGGTGTATTTTTATATTTTAACCGAGGTGAAAACATGAAAATTTCAGATAGTATTTTCTACGTTGGCGTGAACGACCACGATATCGACCTTTTTGAAGGACAATACGAAGTTCCTAACGGCATGGCTTACAATTCTTACGTTATCCTTGACGAGAAAATTGCCGTTTTCGATTCTGTTGATGCTTCTAAAAGCGAAGAATGGCTTGATAATCTTAAAAACACATTAAAAGAAAAACAACCTGATTATCTTATCGTTCTTCATATGGAACCCGACCACTCTGGTTCAATTATGAAATTCGTTTCCGCATACCCAAACACTACTATCGTTTCTTCTTCAAAGGCTTTCACCATGATGAAAAACTTTTTCGGAACGGATTTTGAAAACAACCGCATTGTCGTTGGCGACGGCGACACGCTTAATTTAGGAACACATAGCCTTTCTTTCTATACCGCTCCTATGGTGCATTGGCCAGAAGTTATGCTTGCTTACGAAAACACGGAAAAAGTTTTATTTTCAGCTGACGCCTTTGGCAAATTCGGCGCACTCGACGCAGATGAAGATTGGGCTTGCGAAGCAAGAAGATATTACTTTGGAATCGTTGGAAAATACGGCATGCAAGTTCAATTACTACTTAAAAAATTGAGCGGTGTTGACGTTAAAACTATTTGTCCCCTTCACGGTCCTATTTTAACTGAAAATTTAGGCTACCATCTCGATTTATACAACACTTGGTCAAGCTACGGTACGGAAAGCAAAGGGGTCGTTATTGCCTATACTTCCGTTTACGGAAACACTAAAAACGCAGTTATGCGCCTTGCCGAAATTTTAGAAAGCAAAGGTGTTAAAGTTTCGGTTACCGACCTTGCAAGAGACGATATGGCTGAAGCGGTTGAAGATGCTTTTAGATATGACCGCCTTGTACTTGCCACCACTACTTACAACGGTGAAATCTTCCCCTTCATGAGAGAATTTATTAACCATCTTGTTGAGCGAAATTTCCAAAATAAAACGGTTGGATTTATTGAAAACGGCTCTTGGGCACCTGTTGCGACAAAGATTATGACGAGCATGCTTGAAAAGTGCAAAAACTTAAAGTTGACACAAAATAACGTTAAAATCTTATCCGCAGTTAGCCAGCAAAATTTAACTGAAATTTCAGCACTTGCAGAAGAACTTATGTAATAATAAAAAAAAGAAAAGCACTCTTTTTTAGAGTGCTTTTTTTATTAAATATCAGATATTCCTACTAAATAGTCTGTGCTTACTGAAAATAGTTCTGCTATCTTCTTTAGCATTTCTAAATCAGGTTCACTTCTCCCCTTTTCCCAATCACAGATTGCGCTGTTAGTTGTGCCAAGTTTTTCTGCCATAACCTTTTGCGTATATCCATTTTCTTTTCGTAGTTCTTTAACTCTTATACAAAACATCTTCATATTTATAATTATAGGAAAAATCCCTAAAATTACTTGACATTAGGAAAAATCCCTAATAATATTTAATTAAACACAAGGGAGTTACACAGATGAAAAGAAAACAAAAAATTGAACAAGCCGTTAAAGAACTAATACAATCTACCGTAAATGAAATACAGGAAGAACGAAAACGAAAAAACAATATTTTAAAATTAAACCTTGAAAGGACTCGATACTTACTACTTAGTAGTTTTTCACCAGAACAAAAACAACTTTTTGATGAATACGAACAAGCAAACGCTGATTATTGTAATTTTTTAGTTGAAAGCAAATTTTAAAATAAAAAGCACTCTTTTTCAAGAGTGCTTTTTTGTTGTGTTTTTATTATTCTGCTTGCGCAGGTGTTTCTTCTACGGGAGCATCTGTTCCTTCAACGACAGGGGCATCCATACCGTCAAGAAGTTCTTGTGATTTCTTTTTCTTCTTGCTAGCATTAACTTCTTTAACAACGGTGTTAGAGAGCCACAATAACGCTATCATGTTGGGAATAACCATGAACTGATTGAAGAAGTCTGTGAGCGACCAAACGAGATCTACCTTTACTAATGAACCGAACACAATCATACCGAGTGCAATAAGCGAATAGATGAGAACTGCAATCTTCTTAACAGAGAAATTTAAACCGAAAAGTTTGAACTGCTTATTTGCTCTTTCCTTGCCAAACCATTCGTCTGAAATATATTCAACGTTAATTTTACCAAACAAGTTCCAACCGATAATCGTGGTAAACGCAAAGAACAACAAGCAAATTGCAACGAAAATGTTACCAACGCTTTCCGTCCAAACGCTACCAAATGCGATTTGAGCCATTTGTGAAGAATCCATACCTGGATGCGCAACAGGGTTATCACCAGTATAAAGTGTAGAAATAACAACAAGTGCGGTGATAGTTAAAACAACGAACGTATCGATAAATACGCCGATCATTGCAACCGTACCTTGTTGGTGAGCCGTGTTATTTTCTGATAAAGCGTGTGCGTGTGGAGTTGAACCCATACCTGCTTCGTTTGAGAAAAGACCACGTTTTGCACCTTGCGTAATTGCCTTTGCGATAGTTGCACCAAACGCACCACCGATTGCAGCGGTTGGATTAAATGCAGACGTAAAGATGAGCACGATTGTATCAGGAATATAAGTAATTCTCATGCAGAGAACAACGATACCGCCTAATAGATAAATTATTGCCATGAAAGGAACAATTTTTTCTGCAACGGACGCAATTCTTTTAGCACCACCGATAATAATTACACCAACAATTAACGCAACTACAAGTCCGATTACCCAAGCTGGAATACCAAATGCGGTGTTCATTGTTGATGAAATAGAGTTAGACTGAACGGTTGCACCAAAGAAACCTAATGCAAGAATAATTGCGATTGCAAAAAAGCCTGCAAGGAATTTACCAAACTTGCCTTTGAAAGCCGTTTTAATATAGTAAACAGGGCCACCACGATAAGTTCCGTCTTCACCCTTAATTCTGGTTTTGTGTGCTAAAACCGCTTCGGCATAGATTGTTGACATACCTAAGAAAGCAATAATCCACATCCAGAAAATTGCACCTGGGCCACCTATTAAAATAGCACCACATGCACCAACGATATTACCTGTTCCTACTTGTGCTGCAACTGCGGTTGCAAGTGCACCGAACGAACTGATACCTTTTTTACCCGAAGTGTTTCGCTTAAAAAGATTGCGAACGCCTTCACCAAAGAAACGCACTTGAACAAACTTTGTGCGGATAGTGAAGAATAAGCCTGCGCCCACTAAAAGAATAAGCAAAATCCAGTCCGACATGTAACTATTGATTGTATCAATAATTTCTTGAAAACTCATACTCTCTTCTCCTGTGAAAAAATATTTTTAACTTTACAACAACAAAGACCTTTCAAAAATGAAAGGTCTTTGGAAATTAACGTTGGTAATTATTTACCCCTGTCCTTTTGCCTGAGAGATTCGGCTTTCGCCTTGCACCTTCGGCATCCGATTTTACGGATTCTCCAGAGTCCCTTCCACTAGCAGTTATCCTGCTAATTTCATAAGGTCGATTTAATTACGTATATAATACGCTTTTATTTTTATAAAGTCAAACGATTATTTGCCATATTATCAAAAAAGATAAATTTATATTGCAATCACTCAGTCTGCCTTGCAGACAGCTCCCTTTACACAAAAGAGCCATTTATCGTGTTTCTATTTTTGTCTAGTGCAATATACTTAACAATAAATTAAAATATTATAATGAAAAGCCTTCAACGTCTTCTACGGGAAGTGAGAAAACTACGCCGTGCGCCTCGGTGTTCATGCCTGCTTTTTCCATGATTGCACGCATAATGTTTTCCATTTCGTCACGACGGGCCACGATATATACCATATCCTTTTCTTCGGTAATTGAAACACCGAAAAATTTAGTCATTTCTGACCCCGTGCCGTGCGCTTTTACAATTGTGCCACCCTTTGCGCCCGCTTCACGAGCACTATCCATTACAACTTCGTTGTAACCCTTATTAGTGATAGTTATTATAAGCACGAAATCCGTGCGATTTTCTTTTTCCATTTGTTTTACCCCCTCTTCTTCTTTTCCGAGTAAATAATTTTTCGCAGACTTTCCACCTATTCCTTCAAGTGCGATAAATAACGCTATTCCGTTTCCAAGTCCGTTGATATTCATATCAGTGCGTAATGCACGTTTTATTTCGTCCACCCTGTCTGCCGTGAGAAACGTTTGCATTAGCACTTTTTGACTTCTATCCACACCAAAACACGCTAGTATTTTGTCGGTTGCAGAACCAGAACAAAAACTACTCATCACACAGCCTAATTCATGCGAACGGAAAAATTCCAGATAGTTTTCATAATATTCTCTGGACGTTATTACGTTTAGCATTCTTACGTCTGACATACCATTCTCCTTATAAAATAATTTCTTCTTTTTCTTCCTGAGTTGCCACCTTTTTCTTCGGGCGAGTTTTTGCTTTATATACTACGCCAAGTATTTGTATCGCAATAAGCGGTGTCATTGCAACCATTGCAACTAAACCAAACCCATCAGTTGCGATATTCCCACCGACAGACGAACATAATCCTATTGCCATGGGTAGCATAAAACTTGCCGTCATAGCACCAGATGCTACGCCACCTGAGTCAAATGCGATTGCCGTAAATACGCTTGGACAGAAGAAAGTTAACACGATTGCAATCACGTACCCTGGAATAAGGAAATACAAAATGTTTATTCCCGTTACTATTCTTAAAAATGCTAATCCTACCGATAAGGATACACCTAGCATTAAACTGAGCGACAAGGCTCTTTTTGAAATCGTTCCGCCCGTTATTTCGTAAACTTGGGTGGTTAAAACGTGCACCGCAGGTTCTGCCTTTACTACGAAGAAACCCATTACCATACCAACGGGAACGGCAACGAAACTATAATCTAAACTGCCTATCGCTTCGCCTATCATTTTCCCAACCGTGCCAAAGCCTGTGTTTACGCCTGTTAAGAAAAGCACTAAGCCTATGTACGTGTAAACTATTCCTACGATTATTTTGATAAACTTCGTTTTATTGAATTTTTCGCCAAAAATATAGAACAAAAAGAAAAATGCAATAATCGGAGCAAGTGCTATTGCTACTTCTTCAAAATAAGTGGGAAATGCTTTCATGATAGATACGAATATATCTTGTGAATTGCCTGTGCCTATGAGCGTGGATTCGCCCGCTTGAATATTTTCAGGTCTAAATATAATACCTAGTATCATTACGGCAATTATCGGGCCAACCGAACACAATGCGGTTATACCGAACGCATCATCATTATCCTTACTGTCTGAACGCATTGACGCAAAACCCGTACCGATTGCAATTAAGAAAGGTACGCTCATAGGACCCGTGGTTACACCACCAGAATCGAACGCAAGCGGTAAGAAATTTGCAGGGGTGAAAATTGCAAGCACAAACACCACTACGTAACAACCGATTAAAAGATATGCGAGTTTTACTTTTAGTAATATTCTTAAAAATGATATTACTAGGAATACGCCTACACCTACGCCAACCGCAATTATAAGCGTCCAGTAATCCACCGCTCCTGTTAATTGATTTGCTAAAACGTGCAAGTCGGGTTCGGATATAGTTATAAGCAATCCCACGAAAAAGCAGATTGCCATAATTAGCCATACTTTTTTAGTTTTAATTGCTGAACTTCCAACATATTCACCGATAGGCGTCATTGCCGTTTCCGCACCGAGTGTAAACAAACCTATACCTGCCGTTACGCAAACTGCACCTATTAAAAAGGCAACCATTACCCCACTATCAACGGGCGTTAACGTTATGCTTAAAATGAAAACGATTAAAGTTATAGGAAAAACGGAGGTAAATGCTTCTTTGATTTTTTCTGTAATTATACTTTTATTAGATTTCAAAAAACCTGAACGAAACTTCATTTTTTACCCCCTTTTTATTTTTTATTATTATACCATTTAATATCAATTTGTCAATGGAAAACACTTTATTCATCTACTTTGCTACTATCTATTCTGTTACTTGCAGGTGCTGTGTGTTTGCCCTTTATATCGGCAGAATACAATCTTTCATCTTGCAGAATACTTGCACGTTGAATCACGCCGTTTCCAAACCTTTGCCTTATATTTTCTACCGCTTCTGTGAGCCTATCTTCTCTTTCTTCTTTTTCATTATTTTCAAACATATTGAGTTGCTGTTTGCCGTGAGTAAAGTCGCATACGGTTACGCCAACCCCACGCACAGGACGTTTCCAACTATATAATTCATCAAACAGTTTATAGGCGGTTTTTGCTATCTCTAAGGCTGACGTGGTGGGGTATTCCGTTTTGCCTTGCTTGCCGTATCTGTTTAGATTATTGTCTATCACCCCTACTTTTACAGTAATTGCCTTGCCTATCTTTTCTTCCCTAAGCCTTGACGCTACACTTTCTGAAAGCATTAAAAGTAACACCCTTACTTCTTCAACGGTGGTTAAATCTTTATAGTGCGTTAAACTGTTGCCTATACTTTTAACACTTTCATCTTCTAAATTCGGCACTACGGGGGACTGGTCTGTTCCGTTAGCATACGAATAGAGATAACTTCCCCACTTGCCAAGCCAACTGCGAAGACGATTTTCTTCCACGTTTGCTAAATCGCCTATTGTGTAAACACCATGCCTATTAAGTTTTTCCTTAGTGGACCTGCCAACGTAAAGTAAATCTTCAACGGGGAGTTTCCACACCGTATTTTTATAGTTATCATAATTTATAACGGTTATCGCATCAGGTTTTTTCATGTCGGAAGCAAGTTTTGCAAATATTTTATTAAAACTTACCCCAACGCTTACCGTTACGCCTATTTCTTCTTTTACCGCTTTTCGTATCTTTTCCGCAAGCCCTTCTCCGCCACCGAATAAGCGTGCAGTTTCGGTTACGTCAAGCCAACATTCATCTATACCGAACGATTCGATTTTATCGGTAAAACGCTCGTAAATCTTTCTAACTTCTTTGGATACCCTTGTGTAATCGGGGTAACATGCAGGCACTTCAACAACGTCTTTACACTTGTTTCTTGCCTGCCAAATGGCTTCACCCGTTTTGATGCCGAAACTTTTTGCCAAGGTGTTTTTTGCAAGCACGATACCGTGGCGGTCTTCCTTTTTTCCCACCACTATTATCGGCTTACCTTTAAGCTCCGGATTTTTTTGCTCTTCTACCGACGCAAAAAAATTATTCAAATCGCTGTGAAGTATTATTCTCACTTGATTCCCCTTTCCACAAACCACTTTAATTGGTCTTTTTCAAAATATAAATTTCTCTCTTTTTCGCCAAACACGCAGACGTATCTATCCGTCAATAATCCGCCCGATTTTGCGGGCGCACGCATTATGCTTTTTACTTTATCTATTTGATATTTTCTTCCGTCCGTCCACACAACGAACTGTGGGCGCATTCCACCCGTTGCTAAAAACTTAACCACCGTTTCTATATATATTTTTTCGTATCTCACACGGTTAGTTTGTTTATTGCTTTTCTTTATATACACATAAAGAAAAACCGCTTTCACGGTTTTTCTGTTTATCGTTTATCTAGTTACTATGTCTTTATCAATGCCCCTTGGTGCATCTGGATTGTTACCTTTAAGCACGGCTATTTTGCAGGCTAGCATTTGAGCAAAGATTGCAAACGGGAACAACGCAAATTCTTCGGGAACGCTACAATTTATAAGCGCATCATTACAACGCCCGAATCTGTTTGTTAAAATGCAATCGTTGGTTACTAGCAACACGGGCGCACCCATTGATAATACTTTCTGCACACACTTAATCTGGTCGGCACGAATAATACTTTCCACTTCTTCGTTTCCATCAATTTCCGCACAGAAAATCATAACGGGCGAATCTTCTTCAACAAGCGACAACGGACCGTGATAGAATTCACTCGTTGCATACCCTGCCATTTGAATACGACCTGTTTGTTGAAGTAAAAGCGACGTTTCAAGCGCTATCGAATAGGTTAGCCCACGGGATAGCACGAACCCCCTTTTCATATCCTTAAACTTTTCCGCATACTTTGTGGTGAGTGCGTCAATTTCAGGTATCGCTTGTGCAATATCATGTTTTAGATGCTTTAAATAGTGCAAGTTATCTCTATGACGGGCAAGTTCAGACGCTAGCCACAACAACATAAAGTTTTGCGCATTATACGTTTTTGTGGAAATTGCAGAATTCTTTTCACCCGCAACTAAATCTAAATGATATTTCGCTTCCTTTGCTACGGGGCTTTCGGGATTATTTGTAATCGCAATAGTAATTGCACCTTGCTCGTTACCCTTTTTAATAACTTCCAAAACGTCTTCCGCTTTTCCGCTTTGACTACAACCGATAATAACGCTTTCCGAATAATTAACTTTGCCGTGATATAACGTTAAAATACTAGGCGCAGAAAATGAAAAGGTATAGTTTGTCATTACCCCGAGCAAATATTTAAAATATACAAGCGCATTATTACTTGCGCCACGTGCCGCACCAACGAAAGTCTTAAATTTGCTTTCCTTGATTGCCGACACGATTTCTTGCATTACGGCATGATTTTCTACAACGATTTTATCAAAAATCTCTGGTGTTTCGTTAATCTCTTTCCACGTGTACGTTTCTCTGTAATCCATAGTAAAATACCTCTATAAATATTCTAACATTACGCCATTATTTTGTCAATATGCTTTTTATCCGTTACTTTTACTACGCGCCTTTATTTTTTTGACAAGTTCTATTATTCCCCTGCTAATTTGCGTAACTACAAAAGGTATAAGCGACAACCCTAAAATTTGCAAGCCGTGCATTGCCGTAAACGCTGTATCTATATCCATAATTGCATGAATTGGCGTTATGAAAAGTACGGCGGACAATAAAAGCAATCCTATTACGCACGCCCCGATAGAATATACGTTAGTTGTAAATTTTATCTTGAACAGCGAAAATCTACTTCTACTATCAAACCCTTCAAAAAGCCTTGCAAGACATAAGGTTGCAAAAGCCATTGTGCTTGCCATACCTGCGGAAATATTATAACCTATTATAAACGCACCCATTACGCACGCTGAAATCATGATACTATGAGCTAAAATGTATACGGACGTTTCTTTATTTAAGATTGATTCCTTAGAAGGCCTTGGTTTTTCTTTCATTATATCTTTATTGATAGGTTCCATGCAAAGAGCCAAAGCAGGCAAGGAATCTGTTAAAAGATTTATAAACAACAAATGCACGGGTGAAAATGGCAACGGCAAATTAAAGAAGGTGGTTATTAATACCACTATTATAGCAGCGGCATTACCTGCAAGCAAAAATTTAATTGCGTTTTTAATATTGCCGTAAATGTTTCTTCCGTTAGCAACCGCTTTAACGATAGTAGCAAAATTATCGTCTGCTAAAATCATGGACGCAGCATCCTTAGATACTTCCGTTCCCGTTATCCCCATTGCTACACCGACGTCTGCTTTTTTAAGTGCAGGCGCATCATTAACGCCGTCCCCCGTCATTGCAACGACTTTGCCTTTTTTCTGCCAAAGTTCTACTATCCTTATTTTATGCGCAGGAGATACCCTTGCGTAAACTGAAATTTTTTCAAGGCGAGCAGATAATTCTTCATCTGAAAGGGCATCTAATTCCACCCCGTCAACACTTTCGTCCCCGTCTTTGAATATGCCTATTTCACGGGCTATGGCAACGGCGGTTAATTTATGGTCCCCCGTTATCATTATCGGTTTTATTCCCGCAGAGATACACTCTGCAACCGCTTGTTTACTTTCTTCTCTCGGTGGGTCGGTACTTGCTACCATGCCGATATAAACGTAATCGCATTCGTCTGCAAGCGTTAAATCTTTATCGCTCACCGTCTTTTTTACGAAGGCTAATATTCGCATTCCATTTTCAGAAAAATGCAAATTCTTTTCGACAAGTTCTTTCCTATCTTCTTCCGTAATAGGTCTTACGCCGTCATCTGTTAAAACGTAATTTATCCTTGGTAAAAGCACGTCTATTGCGCCTTTCGTGTAGGCTGTTCTAACGCCATCAATCTCATGAACGGTTGTCATAAGTTTTCTGTCGCTGTCAAAAGGAATTTCATCAAGTCTATTAAACTCTTTTCTAACCCTTAAATATTCTTCTTCACCAACGTAAGAAGACAATGCCGTTTCTGTGGGGTCGCCTAGCCACACTTCGTCAGATTTAGCAGAGTCATTACATAACGCCATTGCACGCAGTAATTCATCTTTTGCCTGCTCAGACGGATATGATATTTCTCTAACCGTCATTTTGTTTTGAGTTAAAGTGCCTGTTTTATCCGAACAAATAATGGACACACAACCTAACCCTTCTACCGCTTTTAAATCTTTTATTATCGCCTTTTGTTTTGACATCTTTTGCGTGCCTATGGCTAACGATATTGTTATTATTGAACTTAATGCTTCTGGAATTGCTGCCACAGCAAGTGCAATTGCAAACATTAACGAATCGTTAAGTTCTTGACCGTTAACGAACTTTGTAAGGAAAAATACTACAACGCAAATGCCAAGTATAATAACAGACAATATTTTGCTAAACTGATCAAGGCTTGCTTGTAACGGAGTCTTTTTCTTTTTTGCGTTTTGAATAAGTGATGCTATTTTGCCTATTTCGGTGTTCATACCTACCGAAGTTACGGCAATTACACCCCTACCGTTAGATACGTTAGAACCCGAATAAACCATATTTAATCTATCGCCCAAAGGAAGTTCTGTTTTATCAATTTTTTCAGTTGATTTTAACACGTTAAGCGATTCACCCGTCAACGCACTTTCGTTAACTTGCAATGATGCGGATTCTAAAATTCTGCCGTCGGCAGGAACAACGTTGCCCGCTTCTATAAGAACGATATCCCCAACAACTACTTCTGATGCGGGAATTTCGATTTGTTTTCCATCTCTTATAACCCTTGCGTGCGGAGAACTCATTGCCTTTAAACTAGCCAAAGACTTTTGCGCCTTTGCATGTTGGACGGTGCCTAAAATTGCATTCATAATAAGCACAACCACTATTACAATGGTGCTATCAAGATTGCCTGTACAAGCGGAAACAATTGATGCGATTAATAGCACTATTACCATTAAATCTGCAAATTGCTCAAAAAATACTCTGATAATGCTTTTGCGCTTTTCTTCTGCGATAACGTTACAGCCGTGTTCTTCTCTGCTTTCCGTTACTTTTGAACTAGTTAGGCCGTTATCTTTGTCGGTGTTAAGTGCGCCGATTACTTGGCTAACTTCTTGGTTAAAATAACTCATTTCAACTCCTTTCGTTAAAAAAAGACTTTTATTGCAACACAAAACTGCAATAAAAGTCTTGTTTAAGCTTTCACTCTGTCCGCCCGGTAGAAGTTCTACGTGCATTGACGAAACGGACACACCACTAATCGTGGCGAAACTACTCCCTTTTGTTTAATACAATTCTACTACTTTCCCTTTTAATTGTCAAACAAATAGGCTAATTATACAATGAAATTACCCGTGTTTTTCCTTATTTCATCATATCCGATTCCTTAAATAAATTGATTACTCGCTTATTTTGTTTTAACGCATATAAAATTGCACTTTTTGCTCCACTTTTATGCAAATTTCTATCAACATAACAAATAATCAAATCACTTTCATCTACCATTTTTTTGTTAGACGCAATAATTCGATTTTTAATATATTCATCTTCTATATCATATAATATAGGCTCACAACCTTTATTTTTATAAATATCCGCTTTGCTATATCCGTATTTTTTTCTACTTAAAGCAGACAAACTAGTTAGTACCACGTTTATTGTTATATTGCCATTATTACGTCTTTTATAACGCAAGCACGTTGATAAAGCAATACTATCAAATTCTCCGTGACTACCTATTAAAAATTTAGAAAACCCTTGCGGTATCACTTCTTCTATTACTTTTATAAGCCGTTCTTCAACAAGTTGTTTATTAAATATTTGTCGGTGTCCAAAAAATGCAATCGTTTTCATATATCCCCCCTGCATATTCAGTATAACACAAAATAGAAGATATATCTTCCATTTACGCAAAAAACATTTGATAAAATTATAGAAGATATAACTTTGGGGAAAACATATAATATGAAATTAGAAGAAGCCATCACAAAAAGGATTTACGCCTTGTGTGAACAAAATTCTATAAGTCCCAACAAACTTGCAACACTTTCAGGTTTGCCTGCTGGCTCAATAAAAAGCATTTTTTACGGAAAAAGTAAAAATCCTGGCACTAGAACTATTCTTGATATGTGCCAAGCGTTAAATATAACTTTATTTGATTTCTTTAACGACGATTTATTTAAGGATATTGAATTAGAAGGAACTTATTAAATTGTTATATTAAATGGACACGCTAGTGTCCTTTTTTTATTACTATTTTTTACTTTATTATACAACCAAATTGGCTACCGCAAATTTTCCCCCCAGCAAATCTCTGCGCAAATGATATTTAAGGCAAAATAAAAAATGCCGCATACCTTACGATATACGGCACCGCAGAATATACCTTTCTCGTAAGTTTGCTACAACTCGTTCACAATTCATCGCAAGGGATTTTTGTAAACACGATAAGAGATATAATCCTACCTAGATTATCTCCACTTGCGAAAAAGTTATTAAATTGAATTGTGACTCCTTTTTTCAAGGTGCCGAATTGTAGCATTTTTATTATAAATCATTATAAAAAAATTGTCAACATTTAATAATTTGCATACAAAAGTTTTATATGTATTTTAACTTTACTTAGCGCACAAATTTGCGGTCGCAAATTTTCTCCCCCAGCAAATCTCTGCGCATTGGATATTCAGACCACAAGCAAAAAGGACACCGTAAGTGTCCTTTTTGCTTGTGGTGGAAGCGCGGAGATTTGCACTCCGGTCTTGCCTGTTTCCATTTTAACTTCTACATACTTATCCAATATTGAGATTTCAAAACAAACACGGTTATTGGCAACCTTTGCTTGCTTCTATACCGCTAAATTCCATTACATAAACACGGTACGATTTATATAATAGTCCCCCGCCTGTTTGACGCCCTATCCCTGCCCGACGGGAAAAACAAGGTAGGACGTACGCAATTACGCTGCGTATGCTAATTTTTGATTGTTAGCATTTAAATTTAAGTTTCCGTTTTTACGAAGCCGAGCCTTCGATATGCTTACTTAAAACTTCAATCAACCAATCGAAACTAAATCGCCCCCATCTATCCGCCCTTTTATTTGGGCGGTGTTTTTTAGATTTCGTCAATCTCGTAAGGTGTTAATTGATATACGTAGTGGTTAAGCCAGTTCATATATATGAGATTTGCCGTTGACGACCAACACATTTTGATTTCCTTTGAGCCGTCGTTAACGTAATAGTTTTCAGGCGGTTCTATCGGAAGTCCTTTTTCTAAATCTCTTAAATATTCTTTTTCTAGCGTATCCCTATCGTATTCTGCGTGCCCTGTTATGAATATGAACTTGTTATCCTTTGAGCGTGCGATTGCCGCCCCTGCTTCTTTTGAAGACGCTAAAAGTACCAAGTCCTTACACTTTTTGATATCTTCTTCATACACCGTTGTATGGCGTGAGTGGGGCATAAAAAATCTATCGTCCGTGCCTTTTAGTAACCTTTCGTATTTAACAAGTTTTTTGTGTTTATAAATGCCGAACAGTTTTTTTGGCAACAGGTGTTTTTCTATTCCGTAATAGTGATATAACGCTGCTTGCGCACCCCAACAAATAAAGATTGTGCTTGTTACGTTAGTTTTTGCAAACTCGAAAATGCTTTCAAGTTCCTTCCAGTATTTTACTTCGGCAAAATCTATATCTTCTACCGGAGCACCGGTTATAATCATACCGTCAAACTTTCTATCTTTAATCTCGTCAAACGATTTATAAAATTTTTGCAAGTGTTCGAGCGGTGTGTTTTTACCTACGTAACTTTGAGTGCTGATAAGCGTTAAATTTATCTGCAACGGAGAGTTTGAAAGTAGGCGCATGAGTTGAGTTTCCGTTACGATTTTCGTAGGCATTAAATTGAGAATTGCAATTTCAAGCGGACGGATATCTTGGCGCATTGCACGTTTTTCCGTCATTACGAATATGTTTTCTGCCTGAAGCGTTTTTGCCGCAGGAATATCTTTTGGGAGTATTATCGGCATACTTTCTACCTCCTTTGCGTTAGTTTATTTTTTTCTTTTATACTTTTTCTAATGCTTGTGCTAAGTCTTCAATTAAATCGTCTGCATTTTCTAAACCGCAAGAATATCTGATAAGTGTTGGGGGTATTCCTGCCGCTTCAAGTTGAGCGTCGTTCATCTGACGGTGAGTTGCGTTCGCAGGGTGCAAACAACAAGTTCTTGCATCCGCAACGTGCGTTTCGATTGACGCTACTTTTAAGTTCTTCATAAGCGTTTCTGCTTCCGTTCTCGTGCCTTTTACAGCAAACGAAAGAACACCACAAGAACCGTTCGGTAAGTATTTTTTACCAAGTTCATAGTATTTATCCGTTTCTAATCCACAATATCTTACCCATTCAATTTTGGGGTGTTTATTCAAAAACTGCGCTACTTTTAAGCCGTTTTCACAATGTCTTGCCATTCTAACGTGTAAACTTTCTAATCCTAGGTTGATATAAAAAGCATGTTGTGGAGATTGAATTGAACCAAAATCACGCATAAGTTGTGCCGTTGCCTTAGTGATAAAAGCACCTTCTAAACCAAATCTTTCAGTATAAGTTACGCCGTGATAACTTTCGTCAGGGGTACATAAACCTGGGAATTTATCACTATATTTTGTCCAATCAAATTTACCACTATCAATTATTGCAC
>SVIE01000076.1 GCA_015069625.1 Clostridiales bacterium
TCTTGTGGCGACCAACTTGCAACCGCACTTGAAATATTCAAAAAGAAAAAGGCCAACGCAGAAAGCGATCAATGATACCATATCCTACCACTTTTCATCTTCTGTGATGCCCTATCCTGTCATTTACAACAAAAAAACCACCTATCATCTTAGGTGGTTTATTTTTTTATTTTTCAAGTATAATTGTGAACGGTCCATCGTTAATTTGGCTTATCTTCATATCTGCACCAAACACACCTTGTTTTACCGTTATTCCTTCCCTTTTTATACCTTCCACAACATATTGATATAATTCGTTTGCCTTATCAGGTTGCTCAGCAGAAAGGAAATCTGGGCGATTCCCATGCGACGTGTTTGCAAACAAAGTAAACTGTGAAACTAATAATATTTCACCGCCAACGTCTTTTATAGATTTATTAATCTTTCCGTTTTCGTCTTCACAAATTCTAAGTGGTGGAATCTTTTTTATAAAATAATCGGCTTGTTCTTTGCCATCGCCTTTCCCAACCCCTAAAAATATAACGTAACCTTTACCTATTTCAGAAATTAATTCTCCGTCAACTTTTAACTGTGCTTCCAACACTCTTTGAATTACCGCTTTCATATTTGCCTCGCTATATGTTCATATTACCATTTTAACACATAGCAGAGTTATTGACAAGTAAAGCAATTAAAGTTATAATTATATTTAAGAATATCATACTTTATACGTTGAAGTATTAACTAATAAGGAGAGAAAAAATGGAAATTTTCGGCATGGAAAAATTATCGCTTGTAGATTACGACGGCAAGGTCGCTTGCACGCTTTTTACCGCTACTTGCAATTTCAGATGTGGTTTCTGCCACAACTCTCCATTAGTTACTAAAACACACACGCTTGCACCCATGAATAACGACGAAATTTTTTCTTTCTTAAAAAAGCGTAGTGGGATTTTAGAAGGCGTATGTATTTCTGGGGGAGAACCCACCCTTCAAAAAGATTTGCCGGAATTTATTAAGAAAATAAAAGAACTTAGTTATAGCGTTAAACTTGACACTAACGGAACTAACCCCGAAATGGTTAAATACCTTTACGAAAACGGTTTAGTTGACTATTTTGCAATAGATATTAAAAACGATAAAGAATCTTATCCAGAAATTATTGGCGTTAAGAATTTTAACACGTCGGCATTAGAAAAAACCGTAGATTATCTTATTTCCAACGTCAAGGATTATGAATTCCGCACAACTCTTATTAGCGAATACCATAAAAAAGAAAATATTGAAAAAATCGCTTCTTGGATAAAGGGTGCAAAAAAATACCGTATGCAGAAGTTTATTCCTTCAGAAAATTGTATTGAAAATGGACTTCATGAAATAAGTGAAGAAATAGCAAAATCTTATCTTGACGTTGTTTCTCCATTTGTTTTAGATGCAGGTCTTCGTGGATATTGATAATCTTAAATCGGACTTTAATATATAGTACGAAATCATTTCTTAAATCAAAAACCGCTTGGAAATTCCAAGCGGTTTTTTAAGTTTAGTTTTCGGATTAGTTTAAGTGTTAAGCGTTCAAACTTTCCAAATAAATTGAAGCGTTGGTTGCTGCAACAGCACCATCACCGATAGCGGTGGAAACTTGACGAACGGCTTTCGTTCTGCAATCGCCCGCAACAAACAAGCCTTCCGTTTTAGTTTTGCACGTTTCATCTGCAATAATATATCCGTCTTTATCTAAATCAACGAGATTTGCAAACGCCTTGTTATCAGGAATTTGACCGATAGCAATAAATACCGCAGGGATTTCGTGAGTTTTAACTTCCCCGTTTTCATCTTTATACTTGATTGCCGTAAGTTCTTTTTCGCCTTCAAAACCAAAAACACTTGTTTTAGGTCTCCACTCTACGTTTTCTTTTGCCATAACCGCCTTAGCAAGGCTACCATCACCAAAGAATTTATCAAAGAGTGTGTAAATGTAAACTTTTTTGCAGTAACTACTTAAAAGCAACGTGTATTGAAGGGCGGTGTTAGCGTCGCCAACGATTGCAACTTCTCTATCTTTATAGAAAGGTCCGTCACAGATAGCGCAATAGTAAACGCCTTTTCCAACTAAATCATCCCTGTCCGTTCTTAAATGTTTATGTTTAACGCCCGCTGCAATAATCACGCTTTTGCCTTCATACTTGCCGTATTCGGTTGTTACCGTAAACTTTCCGTCTGCCTTTTCAATACCTGTTACCTTATCAATTTCTACTTCTGCGCCAAGCGCGGTAATCTGTTCGTAGAGATTATCTGCAAACTGTTCGCCACTTATTTCTTTTATGGAAGGATAATTTTCTAGTCTTGGCGACATAGCAATTTGCCCGCCAAGGCTTTCACCTTCTAATACTAATACCGTTTTTCCGTTTCTTAAAGCGTAAAGTGCAGAGGTCATCCCTGCTGCACCTGCGCCGATTACAATTATATCGTACATCTTATTCTCTCTTTTATATCGTTAAGCTTAGTTCATGCTTTCGATAAATTTTCTGATTTCGCTTGCGTTATCGTAAGCTGCAACGCCATTTTCAGTTGGAACTAACAACGTGGGGGCTTTCTTAATACCGAATTTTGCAGTTGCTTCTTTATCTTCTTCCGCATTGATTACAGTATATTTAACACCTGCTTTATCGAGCATCATTTTTGCAGTCTTACAGTTTGGGCATCCGTTTCTTGTGAAAAGGATAGGTGCGGTAAGTTCTACTTCTGCAGATTCCTTTTTGCTTTCACATGCGCATGCTTCTTCTTTTTTATTGAATTTAGAGTTTTCAATATTGTAAACTTTTCTTGCTGCGAATTCTGCTCTCTTACCGTCGTTCCAGTTCTGAACAGGACGATAGTAGCCGGTAATTCTGCTATATACTTCCGTCTTCTTTCCGCATACGGGGCATTCATAAACTTCACCTGCGATATAGCCGTGTGATGCGCATACCGAGTACGTGGGAGACATTGTGTAGTATGGAAGTTTGTAGTTTTCAGCAATCTTTCTAACAAGGTTTGCAGCCGCTTTCCAGTCAGGCAATTTCTGACCAAGGAATGCGTGGAATACTGTTCCAGAAGTGTAAAGCGTTTGCAATTCGTCTTGAATATCAAGTGCTGAGAAAATATCGTCCGTATAGCCTACTGGTAAGTGTGAACTGTTGGTGTAGTAAGGCGTATTGTCGTTATCAGAAGCCGTAATAATGTCTGGATATCTCTTCTTGTCGTGCTTAGCAAGACGGAATGAAGTAGATTCTGCAGGGGTTGCTTCTAAGTTGTAAAGGT
>SVIE01000077.1 GCA_015069625.1 Clostridiales bacterium
TATAATTTCATATCTTGCTCGGTAAAATCGTTTGCTCCTGGGACTGTCCAACATCTTGAACCGCAGATTATAACGTTATCAAACTTAATGCAATCGTTTTGAAGCGCATAAAATCCTTCTGGAAGCGTTTCACGAACCTTGCCTACGCCACTCCACCAATAATCATGATTACCTTTAATGATAACCTTTTTACCTTTCATATCTGCAAACGACAAAATATCACGTTTAGCATCTTCGATATTCATAGCCCAACTGATGTCACCACCAATAAGCACTAAATCATCATCAGAGACCTTGTCTTGCCAGTCGGATTTAATTTTATCAAGATAATCCACCCACTTGCCACCGAAAACGTCCATAGGTTTATTTCCATCAGTAGAAATGTGCAAATCACTAATCGCAAAAATTTTCATGCCATAATAATAGCACTTTTTATTTTATTTTTCAACTATATGAAATAAAAAACACGGCGTAAGCCGTGCTTTTTAATAATTGAACGATTTTTATTCAGGATACATTGGTAATTCAAAGAATCCTGCGCAAACCTCCTGCGTATATTCCTGACAAGGCGGTATTGCGGTATATCCGTATGACGGAATTAAAAGTTCAACATCCATAACGATTTTTAGTATTACCGTTACGCATGCATCAATCGTGAACTGATTCTCCGCAGTGTACGTTCCTTGAGTGGAAACAAGCGAAACAACCGCTTCCACACTATACGGCATAATTGATGCAGACGGAATATTTAAAATTACGTCCTTATTTATAGTTATGCTTGACGTAGCAACGCCTTCTACACCCGCAGCATCAACGTACGCAACCGAAACAGGTATTGTAACGTCTGCTTTCACTCTTGCCGCATGTGGTCTTTCGTCAATGGGGTCAACCAACAAATTACTTATCACCCCTTCTGACGTTGTACTTTTTGCGCTTACGAACGTTAACGGATATGTAGGAGTCGTAGGATAAAAATTCGTGAGCGTTAAAACGGTATCCGTTAACTGAACCTGTTGCATGCATGCATCAAATACTTTCTTTACCTGAACGCACACCTTTTCACACAAGCCGTTTATAGGGTTTCCGTTAATCGCACCCGGACATCTATCCGACTGAAAATTACAGAAAAACGACATTTTGTTCCTCCTTTTCGACTTTCTATATTCAATATATGCCAAAAGGATGGTTTTATGCTACACTTCTAATCAAAATAAAAAAGGCCTGCCTATTAGGTAAGCCTTTAATGTTATTATATTGTTTAATAATCAAAGCCGAGTTTGATTGCTTGAATATTCTTTTCAAGCATTGCTGCCTTTTTAGCAGGAATCATCTGCGCAAGGCTTTTTTCAATCTGTTCTAGCGTGAAAATTGCCGTTTCTTTTAAGAGTTTGCCGATAATAATCATATTTGCAAGTCCATCCAAGCCATTATCACTTGCAAGTTTTGTTGCAGGAATTCCTACAACGTCCACCCCATCATACGATCTTTCACCACTAATAAGTGAACTATCGTAAATAATTTTTCCGCCTTTTTCGGTAACAGGACCGAATTTATCAAGCGAAGGTAAGTTCATTGCAATTAAAACGTTAGGTTTATCAACGATAGGTGAACCGATTTGAATATCAGAAAGGGTTACGCTACAACTTGCTGTACCACCACGCATTTCAGGACCGTAAGAAGGAAGCCAACTTACTTCCATATCGTTTTTAAGACCGGTGTAAGCAAGTGCTTTCCCTGCGAACAATATACCTTGTCCACCAAAACCCGATACGAGTAATTTTGTCGTACTCATTTACTTTTCCTCCTTATATTTATCCTTATAAACGCCTAATGGATAATAGGTTTCCAAGTTTTCATCAAGCCATTTAAGTGCTTCTTTTGGTGATAATCCCCAGTTTGTAGGGCAGGTTGAAAGAACTTCGATAAGTGAAAAGCCTTTGCCTTCTATCTGGTTTTGGAAAGCCTTTTTAATTGCTTTTTTAGCTTTCATGATGTTTTTAACGTTGTTTACGGCAACACGTTCAAGATAGGTTGCACCGTCAACCTGTGAAAGCATTTCGCAAACTTTAACAGGGTAACCAACAACCGTTACGTCACGACCGTAAGGTGAAGTTTGGGTTACCTGATTTGGAAGTGTGGTCGGTGCCATTTGTCCACCAGTCATACCGTAAATTGCGTTATTTACGAAGATTACGGTGATATTTTCTCCCCTTGCTGCAGAGTGAACTGTTTCTGCCGTACCTATGGCCGCAAGGTCGCCGTCACCTTGATAGGTAAATACAACGTTATCAGGATAAGCACGTTTTGCGCCCGTTGCAACAGCAGGGGCTCTGCCATGTGCAGCCTGAATCATATCACAATTAAAATAATTATAAGAGAATACCGAGCAACCAACAGAAGCAACGCCAACGGTTTTACCAAGCACGCCAAGTTCTTCTAAAACTTCTGCAACAAGGCGGTGAATAATTCCGTGCGTACAACCTGGGCAATAGTGAAGTTCATTTTCGGTTAAACCTTTGGTTTTTTCGAATACTACCATGCTTTTGCCTCTCCTTTTTCTATACTTTCAAGTTTTGCTACAACTTCATCAGGCGTAACAATCATACCACCTGTGCGTGCGCACAAATATACGGGTTTCGAGCAGTTGATTGCAAGTTTAACGTCGTCAATCATCTGACCCATATTAAGTTCTACTGATACGAAGGCCTTAACCTTTTCTGCCGTCTTTTTAAGAATTTCCTTGGGGAACGGCCATAAAGTGATAGGTCTTATCATACCGACTTTAATTCCTTTCTTTCTTGCATCCATGATTGCGTTTTTGCAAACACGTGCTGCAATACCAAATGCTACGATTGCATATTCTGCGTCTTCCATCATGAATTCTTCATACATAACTTCGTCACGTTCTGCAATTTCGTATCTTTTAAATCTATTGATATTCCATTGTTCAAGTTGAGCAGGGGTTAAAGAAAGTGAGTTTACAACGTTTCTTCCTTCGTGTCTATCCGTTCCGCTTGTTGCCCATGGTTTATCGTAATCTTTAACTTCGCCTAAATCAAGACTAACAGGCTCCATCATTTGACCGATAGTTCCGTCAACCAAAATCATAGATGGCATTCTATATTTATCCGCAAGATCAAAGCCCTTAAACGTTAAATCCACCATTTCTTGAATTGAAGCAGGTGCTAAAACAATAAGTTTATAGTCGCCGTGTCCACCACCTTTGGTTGCTTGGAAATAGTCAGACTGTGATGG
>SVIE01000078.1 GCA_015069625.1 Clostridiales bacterium
ATCTTGCGCTCTAACCAACTGAGCTACGCCCGCCATTTTGGTGCGCCTGAAGGGATTCGAACCCCTGACCCTCGGCTTAGAAGGCCGATGCTCTATCCAACTGAGCTACAGGTGCATATATCCCGTGCCATAAAGGTTAGTGGAGCGGGTGATGGGAATCGGACCCACGCAGCCAGCTTGGAAGGCTGGAATTCTACCATTGAACTACACCCGCACATTTGTCCTGAAGACAACGCTAATAAATTGTAGCAAAACAAAAATTTAATGTCAACTGTTTTCAAAATCATTTTTTAAAATTTCTTTAAAATTTCTTACAAAATGGGATATTGATAGGAAAAGCAGGGTGATTTGGCGTAACAGAAAAATAAAAAAACCTTTGACAACATGCATTTCTCTATGTATAATATAATAAATTACTATGTGAGTAAAAAGGCAGGGGAATATATGTACAAAGAAATTTATCAAAGTTGGCTTAGTAGCGCAAACCTTACCGAAGAAGAAAGAAAAGAACTTCAAGCATTAACCGACGAAAAAGATATTGAATATCGTTTTGGCAAAAATCTTGAATTTGGTACGGCAGGAATGAGAGGAATTATTGGGCTTGGAACTAATATGCTTAACGTTCACACGGTTGCACGTGCAACGCAAGGCCTTTCCGAATACATAAAATCACTTGGCGAAAAAGCCAAAAAGCGTGGTGTGGTAATTTCATATGATACAAGGCGTTGTTCTTATGATTTTGCACTTGCATCAGCAATCGTTCTTGCAAAGAACGGAATTAAAACGTATATTTTTAATGACGTTCGCCCTGTGCCAATGTTATCTTTTGCAGTAAGAGAATTAAACACTATTGCAGGTATTATGATAACCGCTAGCCATAACCCCAAAGAATATAACGGTTATAAAGTTTACGGGGCAGACGGAGCACAGATGTCTCCTGAAGCAACCGCAGAAGTTGTTAAATATATTGATGAAATAACGGATGCTCTTTCCGTTTCGCTTGAAATTGATAAAAAGACGTTTAATAAGATTATCGGCGTAAGTCCTAAGGTTGACAGAAAATATTATAAAGCACTCACAAAATTAACTCTTTCACCAAAGGAAGTAAAAAAAGTTGGTAAAACTATTAAAATCGTATACACGCCTGTACACGGAAGCGGATACGTGCCCGTAACTACCATCTTAAAGAAACTCGGTATCAACGTTATGGTTGTGCCCGAGCAAAAAGATAAAGATACGGAATTTTCAACCGTTGCCGTTCCTAACCCTGAATATAAAGAAACGCTTGAACTCGCTATCAAGATGGCGGATTTTAAGCAGGCGGACGTTGCGTTCGGTACAGACCCTGACTGTGATAGATTAGGCGTTGCGGTTAGAGATGAAAATGGCGAATTTGTTTCACTTTCAGGTAATCAAACGGGTATTTTACTTCTTGATTACGTTTTAAGAAGATTAAAAGAACGTGGCGAACTTACCGATAAAGGCTTTGTCGTAAAGAGTTTTGTAACGACGAGTATGGCAAAGGCAATCGCTGATGATTATGGTGTAACCCTTTACGAAACGCCCGTAGGCTTTAAGTTTATCGGTGAAAAGATTAAAAAACTTGACGATACCAAACTTTGTACTTACATCTTCGGCTTTGAAGAAAGTTGTGGATATTTAAGGGGTACGCATTGTAGAGATAAGGATGCTGTTGTTGCAAGTATGTTATTTGCAGAAATGGTTTGCTATTACAACACGATAGGAGTGGGTATTTGGCAAAGACTTAACGAATTATACGCTAAGTTTGGTTACGTTTACGATACAAACGTAAGTGTTAATTATAGCGGACTTAACGCTATGACTGAAATGAACGCCGTTGTTGATAAAATGAAAACGGTAAGCGTTTCTAAAATCGGCGGATTGAAAGTTCAGGCTGTTCGTGATTATTCTATCGGAATTAGAAAACTTGCGGATGGAACGGAAGAAACACTTGACAGTTCAAAAACTAACGCAGTTTACTATGAACTTGAAGGCGGAAGTTTCATTTGTATTCGTCCTAGCGGAACAGAACCAAAACTTAAAGTATATTATTCAGTAAAAGCGGAAAATAAAGAAATAGCGGAACAATTATTCACTAAGGTGAAAACCGCATTTAATAAACTTATGAAATAAGGTGGAAAACTTATGGTTTTAGCAGATGGCATTATTTTAGGTCTTGCCGTGTTGTTTTTGGCACTTGGCGTCATAACGGGATTCGGAAAAGGGCTTGAAATTATTTCAAAAGGAATATTTGGAAAAATATTTTCTTTAGTAATGTGTTATTTTTTCATAGGTCTTGTAATTAAGATCCCTGCGATAAGTGGACTTATGGAAAGTTTTGTTACAACGTTGCAAGAAAACGGAGCATGGTGGGCAAATATATTACTTGCTATTCGTGTGGATATTATTGCCGTTGTCGCTATAATGCTTGTTGTTATAACTTTCTTACGAATACTTGTCGTTCAACTTGTTAAAAATATCTTTGAATCGGATAATATCGTGATGGAAATTCTTAACAAAACGCTCGGTGCAATTTTGTTCTTGATATTATTCTGTGCGCTTGCACTTATTGTTTTCCAAATTATTTATTGGATCGGTGGTGAAACGGCAACAAACTTTGCAAACGGACTTCAAGGAAGTTTTATGGGACTTGACGCTGTATTCTACGGCAATCCTATCAATGCGCTTGTTGATACGATTCGTTTAGGATTTCATGGTTAAGGGAGCAAGTGTTTAGCAATAAATCGCTATAATCATATATAATAATATATATAAAGGTATAATGTAAAAGTATAAGGCGTGTAAATTCCGTTAGGTTTTTACACGCTTTTTTGTTGCAAACAAAAAAATTTATCACAAAGCTAAAAAAGTTTAAAAAAATTTTTAAAAAATAAAAAAACCGTGATTTTTTGCTTGACTTAAAATATCATAAATGATAATATGTTAAGGCTGTCGAAAAAAAGACGGTAACTTTTTAATGGGCTTTTAAGTCCGAACCCCGCCGATGCGTGGTAACAGTAGATTGACAACTGCATAGTAAAATTTAGAGATATATGCTTAATATATCTCGAGATAACACTTTTAATTAAAGTACATTAAGGCAAAAGAGCAAATAGACTAAGAATTAATAAGGTTAATACGAATTAAGAAACAAAAAAGGAAGTA
>SVIE01000015.1 GCA_015069625.1 Clostridiales bacterium
TCCGATAGCAAAAGGTGGCGTTGCCGCTGTTCCAGGCCCGTTTGGAAGTGGAAAAACGGTTGTTCAACATCAACTTGCAAAGTGGGCTGACGCAGATATAATCGTTTACGTTGGCTGTGGTGAACGCGGAAATGAAATGACGGACGTTCTTAACGAATTTCCTGAACTAAAAGACCCCAAAACGGGTGAACCGCTTATGAAACGAACGGTGCTTATTGCAAATACGTCGGATATGCCGGTTGCTGCCCGTGAAGCGTCTATTTATACGGGTATAACGATAGCCGAATATTTTAGAGATATGGGTTATAACGTAGCAATTATGGCAGATTCCACTTCACGTTGGGCGGAAGCACTTCGTGAAATGAGTGGTAGGCTTGAAGAAATGCCAGGTGAAGAAGGGTATCCGGCTTATTTATCGTCAAGGCTTGCGGAGTTCTATGAACGTGCAGGAATGGTTAAGGTATTAGGTAGTGGAGACGTGCAAGGTTCGGTGTCTGCAATCGGGGCGGTTTCACCGCAAGGTGGCGACCTTTCAGAACCTGTTTCACAAGCAACGCTTAGGATTGTTAAAGTGTTCTGGGGGCTTTCTAGTGCCCTTGCGTATAAGCGTCATTTCCCTGCTATTGATTGGCTTATTAGTTATTCGCTTTATGCTGATAGGCTTGGAGAATGGTATGCGGAAAACGTTTCTGCCGACTTTACAAGGCTACGTGCTTTTGCAATGAGCGTGTTGCAAGAAGAATCCGAACTTGAAGAAATCGTTCGTTTAGTAGGTGCGGATGCGTTATCGTATAAAGATAGACTTACAATGGAAATTGCAAAGTCTATCAGGGAAGACTATTTGCATCAAAACGCTTTTCATGAAGTGGATACGTACGCATCACTAAATAAGCAATATAAAATGTTAAAATTGATTTACGATTTTTATCGCTTGGCAAACGACGCGCTAGAAAGGGACGTTGATTATCAAGCAATCGTAAACTTATCCGTAAGAGAAAAGATAGGCAGAGCCAAGTATATTCCCGAAGAAAACATAAGTGAACTTGATGATATTAACTCGGAAATTCACTCAACTCTTAAAGGAATGATGAACGGAGAAAACCAAGATGTATAAAGAATATAAAACCATAAAAGAAGTTGTCGGACCGATAATGCTTGTTGAAGGCGTTGAGGGAGTAACTTATAATGAACTAGTGGAAATTAGGCAAGAAAACGGTGAAATACGTCACGGAAAAGTTTTAGAAATCAACCGTGATAAAGCACTTGTTCAACTTTTTGAAAGTTCGCACGGGCTTAAAATATCCACAAGTAAAGCACGCTTTTTAGGTAAACCGCAACAACTTGGTGTTTCTGAAGAAATGCTCGGTCGTGTTTTTGACGGAGTTGGTAATCCACGTGACGGTGGTGCACCGATTATCGCTCAAAAATATATGGATATAAATGGTGAACCTATAAATCCCGCTGCTAGGGATTATCCTAACGAATTTATTCAGACGGGTGTTTCAGCGATAGACGGACTTAACACGCTAGTTAGGGGACAAAAATTGCCCGTGTTTAGCATGAGTGGGCTTCCACACGCAAATCTTGCAGCACAGATTGCAAGACAAGCTAAGGTTTTAGGAAGTAATGAGAAGTTTGCAGTTGTTTTTGCAGCGGTAGGTATAACGTACGAAGAAGCGGAATATTTTGTTCAAGACTTCAAAAAGACGGGAGCAATAGAGAGAACGGTGCTGTTCACAAATCTTGCGTCAGACCCTGCGATTGAACGTATTTCTACGCCACGTATGGCACTTACGGCAGCAGAATATTTAGCGTATGAACTTGGCATGCACGTGCTTGTAATTATAACGGATATAACAAACTATTGTGAAGCACTACGTGAAATTTCTGCGGCAAGAAAGGAAGTCCCAGGAAGACGTGGTTATCCAGGATATCTATATACCGACCTTGCGACAATGTACGAGAGAGCAGGAAGAATTAGGGGAAAGAAAGGTTCTATAACCCAAATTCCGATTTTAACCATGCCTGAAGATGATAAAACACACCCAATTCCAGACCTTACCGGCTATATAACCGAAGGGCAGATAATTCTTTCACGTGATCTCTATAAAAAGGGCGTGAATCCGCCAATAGACGTATTGCCGTCCCTTTCACGTTTGAAAGATAAAGGTATAGGCGTTGGAAAGACAAGGGAAGATCACGCAGATACAATGAATCAACTATTTGCAGCGTATGCAAGGGGAAAAGAATCTAAAGAACTTGCCGCTATTTTAGGTGATTCTGCGTTATCCGATGTGGATAAACTGTATGCGAAATTTGCAGAATGCTTTGAAGAAGAATACGTTTCGCAAGGTTTTGAAAAAGATAGAAGTATTGAAGAAACGCTTAATATCGGTTGGAAACTTTTAAGGATTTTACCGAGAAGTGAATTAAAGAGAATTAAACTTGCATTTATTGATAAATATTTATAAGGTAATCTGAACAGTTTAACAAATTAAACTTAGGAGAATCGTTTTGGGCAGAATTAACGTAAATCCCACCCGTATGGAGTTAAAAAAGTTAAAGACAAGACTTGCAACGGCAAAGCGTGGGCATAAACTGTTAAAAGACAAAACTGACGAAATGGTGCGTCGGTTTTCGATAATAATTCGAGAAAACAAACTACTTCGTGAAAAAGTGGAGCAGGCGATTTCGTCGTCTCTTTCACAGTTTGCGGTAGCTAGGAGTTTTATGAGTCGTAAGGATGTGGGGTTAAATTTTGCTATGCCGTCAACTTCTCTTGCCCTCAAATGCTCAACCGCTAACGTTATGAGTTTGTCTGTGCCAAAACTTGATTTGCAAGAAAATCGTTCGGAAGATAAATTTCCATATTCGTTTATCGGTGTAACGAGTGAGGCGGATTATTCTGTTGAACTTTTATCGGGTGCGCTTTTTGATTTGGTGCGTCTAGCGGAAGTGGAAAAAACGGCAAATATGCTTGCCGACGAAATTGAAAAAAGCAAACGTCGTGTCAATGCATTAGAACACGTTATGATTCCTGATTTAGAAGAAACTATTAAATATATAACCATGAAACTTGAAGAAAACGACAGAAGTAGCAGAACTAGATTGATGAAGGTTAAGGCTATGTTAGAGGAGAGAGAATAATGCTTTCTGTTGGCATAGATATAGGTGGCACAAACGCCAAAATAGGCATAGTTGAAGATGGAAAAATACTTGCGTATAAAAAAGTGAAAACCGTTATGGATAGACAGGCGTTTTTTAGTCAAATATCCGCAGGTGTTTTTGAGTTGTTGAATGAACTTGGAGTTAATAGGAACGACGTTAAAGGCGTGGGCGTAGGGAGTCCAGGCGCAATTACTTCAAGCACGGGAGTTGTAGAATGTTTCAACACTTTACATTGGTATAAAGTGCCACTTGGGGAAGAACTTTCACGTCTTTTGCAAATGCCTGTTCGAGTAACTAATGATGCTAATGCTGCGGCCGTTGGTGAAGTGAAATACGGTGCAGGTAAGAATTATAATACGGCAATTTTAATCACACTTGGTACGGGCGTAGGCGGTGGCATAATCATTGACGGTAAGTTGTATGAGGGAAACGAGTCGAAGGGGGCGGAAATCGGTCACACAACGCTTATTTTAGGCGGAGAACAATGCCCGTGTGGTAGAAAAGGTTGTGCCGAAGCGTATGTATCTGGAACAGCATTAATTCGTGATACTATTCGTGCCATGGAAAAAGATAAAACGTCTTTGATGTGGGAACATGTAAAAGGCGACGTAAATAGTGTTGACGGAACAACTGCTTACGAATGCGCTAAAAAGGGTGATAAAACTGCGTTAGTGGTTTACAACAACTATGCGTATATGCTTTCCGAATATATAATGAACTTATGTAATATTTTCCGTCCAGAAGCAATTATAATTGGTGGTGGAATAAGTGCTCACGGTGATTTTTTAATCGATAAAGTCAAAAATCATTGTGTCGAGTGTAACTATGGCTATAAAGGAACGCCGCCCGTTGCGATTTTAACGGCAACGCTTGGTAATGATGCTGGAATTTTGGGTGCTTCGGCGATGGTTGAATAAGATTTAATAAAATTAACCCCGATACTTGCAAGGTGTCGGGGATTTTTACGTCAAATTAGTCCGAATTCAGTCTAAATGATTTCGGACTACAATATTTTTAAATCGTCTTTGAAAAACAAGAAAACACGTTTCGGACTTCCATAAATTAGTATATATATATTTTAAAAAAGGCAAGAAAGCAATTGACAAAAATCGAACAATTTTGTAAAATGAAAGGGCATAATTAACATAAGGCGCATGCGCTAAAAATATTAGGAGAAGAAAATATGGAATATCGTGTAGAAAGAGACTCGATGGGTGAAATGCAAGTTCCTGCCGATAGATATTGGGCGGCACAAACGCAAAGAAGTTATCAAAACTTCAAAATCGGTGGTGAAATCATGCCCCGTGAAATTACAAAAGCGTTCGGTATACTTAAAAAAGCGGTAGCACTTGCAAATAACGTGCTTGGCAAACTTTCAGACGAAAAGTTAAAGTATATCAGTCTTGCGGCAGATGAAGTTGCAAGTGGAAGCCTTAACGACCATTTCCCACTTGTAGTATGGCAAACGGGAAGCGGAACGCAATCAAACATGAACGCAAACGAAGTTATTGCAAACCGTGGTAACGCACTTGCAGGCAAAAAGTTATTGCATCCGAACGACGATATTAATATGTCGCAAAGTTCAAACGACACTTTCCCAACGGCTATGCATATTGCAGCAGTTGTTGCTATCGAAGATAACCTTATTCCGTCTATCGACCTTTTAATCTCAACGTTTGATAGACTTGAAAAGGAAAATAAAGGCATTGTTAAGAGTGGTAGAACACACCTTCAAGATGCAGTTCCAATTTCTTTTGCACAAGAAATTAGTGGTTGGAAACAAATGCTTATTGAAACAAAGGATATGATTAAAACCACAATTCCAAAACTTTCACAACTTGCACTTGGCGGAACGGCAGTAGGAACAGGTCTTAACGCTCCCGCAGGCTTTGCAGAAGAAGTTGCAAAACAAGTTAGTGCTTTAACGGGTAAACAGTTCGTAACTGCTCCAAACAAATTCCACGCTTTAACGGCAAAAGATGCACTCGTATTTGCACATGGCGCAATGAAGGCACTTGCTTGTAACCTTATGAAGATTGCTAACGACGTTCGTTGGCTCTCATCTGGCCCACGTTGTGGTTTAGGCGAAATCTTTATTCCTGAAAACGAACCAGGTAGTTCTATTATGCCAGGTAAGGTTAACCCAACTCAATGTGAATCATTAACGATGGTTGCCGTTCAAGTTATGGCAAACGACGTTGCAGTTTCAACCGCAGCATCACAAGGTAACTTTGAACTTAACGTATTTATGCCGGTAATCATTTACAATTTCTTGCAATCTGCGAAAATTCTTGCAGACGGAATTCGTTCGTTTAACAATAACTGTGTAGTTGGAATTAAAGCAAACAAAGAAAAGATGGCGTATAACCTTCATAATTCACTAATGTTAGTAACGGCACTCAATCCGTATATCGGGTATGATAACGCCGCAAAAACTTCCAAACTTGCTTATAAGGAAAACATTTCACTAAAAGAAGCATGTGTAAAACTCGGCTTCTTAACGGCTGAAAAGTTTGATGAAGTGTTCCACCCTGAAGAAATGGCAAAGGAAGATAAATAATAAATCACGAAAAAACATAAAAAGCAGAGGAAACAGACATGGAATTTACTTATTATCCCGGCTGTACGCTGAAAGCAAAAGGAAAAGACCTTGACTTATACGCAAGAAAATGCGCAGAAGTTTTAGGTGTAGAAATGAAAGAGATTGCAGAATGGCAATGCTGTGGCGGATGCTATACGACCGCGCAGGATGAAATCGCAACAAAACTTTCATCTGTTAGAGCGTGCAAAGAAGCACGTAAGGCAGGAACCGACCTTTTAACTTTATGTTCAGCGTGCCACAACGTTATTAAGAGAGTTAACAACGACATGAAAGAAAATGAATATTTCTCTTTCAGAGTCAACAATTATCTTGCGAACGAAGAAGGCGGAGAATATCATGGTGAAACGAACGTTATTCACTATCTTGAAATGCTCCGTGATAAAATCGGCTTTGACAAGATAAAGGAAAAAGTGGTAAATCCGCTTAAAGGAAAGAAAATCGGGGCGTATTACGGATGCTTACTTCTTCGTCCTAGCACGGTAATGGCGTTCGATAATCCCGAAAATCCTACGATACTTGAAGATTTTATTCGTGCAATCGGTGCAACACCCGTTATCTATCAAATGAGAAACGAATGTTGCGGTGCATATTGTACGGTAGAAGATAAAAAGATACCGGCAAAGAACGCAGGTAAAATAATTGAAAACGCAAAAGGAAAGGGTGCGGAATGTTTAATTACCGCATGTCCGCTTTGTCTTTATAACTTAAAGGTAAACGGCAACGACCAAATGCCTGTATATTATTTCACCGAACTTTTAGCCGAAGCGCTTGGCGTAAAATAGGAGGGTAGAAATGGAAAAAACGGAAATGAGAGAACAGATTGAAAGAATGACCGGTGTTTCTGTAAGAAAGTGTATGAAATGCGGTAAGTGTTCGGCAACCTGTCCTAATTATGACGCAATGGAATTTCATCCTCACCAGTTTGTTGCGATGGTAGATAACGGAGATATTGAAAGACTTATGGAAAGTAAGTCGATATACACCTGTTTATCGTGCATGGCTTGTGTGGAAAGATGTCCTAGGCAAGTTGAACCTGCAAAGATTATAGAAGCGGTAAAGCTTCTTAAAATTCGTCAGCAGGGTGCAAATCACTTAACACCAGAGCAGGTTGCAACAATGATAGACCCAGAACTTCCCGCTCAGGCTCTTACAAGTGCTTTCAGGAAATACAGAAAATAAGTAAAGAGGAAAGATAAATGAAAAAAATCGGCGTATTTGTATGTTGGTGCGGTTCAAATATCGCAGCAACGGTTGACGTAAAAGCCGTCGTAGAAGCTGTCAAAAAAGAACCGAACGTTGTGTTAGCTGAAGATTATCAGTACATGTGTTCGGAAGTTGGACAGAATAAGATGATATCCGCAATTAAGGATTATAATCTTGACGGTGTTGTTATCTGTTCATGTTCACCGAGAATGCACGAAACCACGTTCAGACGTGCTGCTGAAAAAGCAGGGCTCAATCCGTTCATGGTGGAAGTTGCGAATATTCGTGAACAATGTTCTTGGATACATAAAGAAATGGAAGAAGCAACCGAAAAGGCAATTATTCTTGCAAGAACGGCTATTGCAAAGGTGCTCTTAAACGCACCCCTTCAATCAGGTGAAAGCAAGGTAACCAAACGTGCGCTTGTAATCGGTGGCGGTATTGCAGGTATTCAGTCTGCTTTAGATATTGCAGAAGCGGGTTTTGAAGTTGACCTTGTTGAAAAGAAACCGTCTATCGGTGGTAAGATGTCGCAACTTGATAAGACCTTCCCAACGCTTGACTGTTCAGCTTGTATTTTGACACCTAAAATGGTTGACGTTGCAACTAATAAGAACATTAATATTTTTGCATATAGCGAAATTGAAGAAGTTTCTGGTTTCGTTGGTAACTTCAAAGTTAAAATTAGAAAGAAAGCAAGATATATTGATGAAACGAAATGTACAGGTTGTGGTGCGTGCGTAGAAAAATGCCCTTCAAAGAAAACTCCAAACGAGTTCAACGAAGGATTAAACAACAGAACGGCAATTTATATTCCGTTTGCGCAAGCAATTCCTTATAAGCCCACGATTGATGCTTCTGCTTGTATCAAAATGAAGACGGGTAAGTGCGGAATTTGTGAAAAATTCTGTGGCGTAGGTGCAATTGATTATAATCAAAAAGATTCGTTCGTTGAACGTGAATACGGTGCAATCGTAGTAGCAACAGGTTATAACATTATTAATCTTGATAGATTTAACGAACTTGGTTATTCTGATTGTAAGGACGTTATCACGTCGCTTGAATTTGAAAGATTGACTAATGCTGCAGGCCCAACCAAAGGACACTTAATCTGTCCGTCAGACGGAAGAGAACCGCAAAAGATAGTATTCGTTCAATGCGTAGGTTCAAGAGGAACGAGAAGTTGCGATAAGCAGTATTGCTCGAAAATTTGTTGTATGTACACGGCTAAACACGCAATGCTTCTCCGTGAAAAACATCCGGAAACAGAAGTTTACGTATTCTATATTGACGTAAGAACGCCAGGTAAAAACTATGACGAATTCTATCGTCGTGCAGTTGAACAATACGGTGTACATTATATTAAAGGTCAAGTTGGTAAGGTAATTGAAAAGGACGGACACTTAGAAGTTCAAGCGTCAGACCTTTTGTCAAACGAACAACTTCATTTAGACGCAGACTTAGTTGTGCTTGCTGCTGCAATCGAACCAGATCCCACGGCAAGAAAAATAGCGACAATGCTTACCGCAAGCATGGATACAAACGACTTCTTTACCGAAGCGCACGCTAAGTTAAAACCTGTAGAAAGCCCAACGGCAGGTATATTCCTATCTGGTATGTGCCAAGGTCCTAAGGATATTCCTGAAACGGTATCTCAGGCGGGTGCTGCGGCAGTTAAGGTTATCGGCCTTTTAAGTAAGGATACCTTAAAATGTAACGCATGCGTTGCTAGTCCAAATGAAAACATGTGTAACGGATGTTCGCTTTGCGCAACAGTATGTCCATACGGCGCAATTACGTACGTTGAAAAAGATTTCAGAATTCCAGGTGGCGTAGTAAAACGTCGTGTATCTCAAGTAAACGAAGCAATCTGTCAAGGTTGCGGTGCTTGTACGGTAGCATGTATGTCTGGGGCTATGGACCTTAAAGGATTTACGAATAAAGAAATTATGGCGGAGGTTGAATCGGTATGCAAGTAGAAAATAAAGAATTCAAACCGAAGATAGTTGCGTTCTGTTGCAACTGGTGTTCGTACGCAGGTGCGGACCTTGCAGGATCAAGCAGACTTTCTTATCCCGCAGAAGTAAAGATTATCAGAATTCCATGTTCGTGCAGACTTAACCCAATGTTTATATTAAAGGCTTTCCAACGTGGTGCTGACGGAGTTATTCTCTGCGGTTGTCACCCAGGGGATTGCCACTATACAACGGGTAACTATTTTGCAAGACGTAGAATGACAACACTCTTTTCTATGCTCAATTATCTTGGTATAGAAAAAGAAAGAACGAGAGTTGAATGGGTATCGGCAGCAGAAGGCGCAAAATTCTCTGTTGTAATGAACGATTTTGTTAAGACGATAACCGAACTCGGTGAAAATAAACGCTTGGAGGATTTAAGATGCAAAAGATAAGTGCAGAAATGAAAAAGAGAGCATCCGAACTTTTAGCAAGCGGAGAAGTTAGCCGTGTAATCGGTTGGGCAGAAGGTGATTTCTGTTACGATTGTAGCCCTGCTACATTCACAGCAGAAAATATCGATAAACTTGTTTACACCGATTTCTGTGGCGCAAATCTCTCTAAATACCTTATTAAAGAAAGTAAAAAAGAAGGCAAGATTTTAGTTTTCTTAAAACCTTGCGACACTTACAGCTTTAACCAACTTATCCAAGAACATAGAATCGTTAGAGAAAATATTTACGTTATCGGTATTCCCTGTGATGGAAAACTCGATTACGATAAATTCAAATTCTTCGATATTGAAGGTGTGCTTGGTGCAGAAAGCAACGGAAACGAATTAACTGTTGACACCATTTATGGTAAAAAGACGGTTAATAAAGAAGAAGTTATGCTTGAAAAGTGTCTCTGCTGTAAGGGTAAAAAACACATGGTTTACGACGAACTTATCGGAGAAGAAGGTGAACTAAAAGAAAGTAGCAGATTTTCAATGGTGGAAAAACTCGAAGCCATGACGGAAGATGAAAGATACGCTTTCTGGCAAGGTGAACTTTCCAAGTGTATTCGTTGTAACGCATGTAGAAACGTTTGTCCTGCATGTTCTTGCGAAAACTGTGTATTCGACAATCCAGAATCCAATATAGCAAGCAAAGCGAACGCAAACGAATTTGAAGAAAAGTTATTCCATATTATTAGGGCATGGCACGTTGCAGGTAGATGTACAGACTGTGGCGAATGTTCAAGAGTATGTCCTCAAAACATTCCACTTCACCTTTTGAATAGAAAGTTTATTAAAGATATGAACACTTTCTACGGTGAATATCAAGCAGGTGAAGACACGGAAACACGTGCTCCGTTGAATAGTTATAAACTTAATGATAGAGAAGCATATGAATTCGATAAGGAGGGCAAATAATTATGATGAAAATATCAGTTAAAAATTTGCCGGAACTTTACGCAAAGATTGCAGAAGAAAACAGCCTTTATATACCTATAAATAATAAAGGAAACGTAAACTTCAAAAAATGGGAACAGGGTGCACTTGTTGACTTAGATAGATTGAAAACTGTTAAGTCTGCAAAGGACGTGTTTTTCCCACAATCACAAGACCTTGTAAACTTTGAAGTAAACGGCAAAGAAATCAAAGTTGGCGAACAAGTTCTTCCAACCGACAAACAAGTTATTTTCGGTGTTAGGGGTTGTGATGCAAAAAGCTTTGAAATTCTCGATATGGCGTTCCTTGAAGATTTTGGCGATAAGTTCTACGAAGCAAGAAGAGAAAACACCACGATTATCACGCTTGCTTGTGGCAGACCTGACGAAGCGTGCTTCTGTAAGGTTTACGGAATTGATGCCGCAGATCCTAAGGGTGATATTACGACGTGGATTGTTGACGGATATCTTTACTGGATGCCAAACAATGATAAAGGTTATGATTTAACCGCAAAAGTAAAAGACCTTTTTGCACTCGGTAACGACGACGATAAGGTTGAAGCATATAAGACGGAAATCAGAAGCATTATTGATAAACTTCCTTATTCACACCTTAATTTGAAAGGCTTTGATGCGGAACACTTAATGGAAAAATTCGATTCCAAGAAATGGAACGAACTTAGTGAAGCTTGCTTAGGTTGTGGAACGTGTACTTTTGTCTGCCCAACCTGTCAATGCTATGATATTAAAGATTTTAAGACTAACAAAGGTGTTGAAAGATTTAGGTGTTGGGACTCATGCATGTTCTCTGACTTTACAAAGTGTGCTCACGGCAACCCCAGAACCACACAACTTCAAAGGTTCCGTCAAAGATTTATGCATAAACTCGTATATTTCCACTCTAACCACGGCGTATATTCTTGCGTAGGATGTGGAAGATGCGTGCAGAAATGCCCGTCAATGCTTAACATTGTTAAGGTAATTAAAGCGTTAGGGGAGGACAACAAAGATGAATAAAGATGCATTAATTCCAAGCGTCGGCGTAGTAACCGACATCAGAAAAGACACTCCTGACGTTAAGACGTTTAGAGTAGTAGGACTTGACGGTAAAAAACCGTTTGAACACATCCCAGGTCAATGCGCATTTTTATCAATGCCGGGCGTTGGTGAAGCATTGTTCTCAATCACAAGCAGTCCTACAAACGAAGAATATTTAGAATTCTCAATCAAAAAATGCGGTTGCGTAACCGAATGGTTGCACCAAATGGAAGTAGGTCAACAAATCACTATTCGTGGGCCTTACGGAAACGGCTTCCCAGTTGAAACTGCATTTAAGGGAAAAGATATGGTATTTATTGCCGGTGGTATCGGTTTAGCACCTTTACGTTCGGTAATAAACTACGTAAGAGACAAGCGTGAAAATTACGGTAAGGTAACTATCGTTTACGGTTCTAGAAGTGATGCCGATTTAGTTGATTACGAAGAAATCAAAAACGAATGGATAGGCGAAAAAGACTTTAACGTATATCTCACAATCGATAGAGAAACGGAAACGTGGGACGGACACGTAGGCTTCGTTCCAAATTACGTTAAAGATATCGGACTTGACAACACGGCAACCGCAGTTCTTTGCGGACCACCGATAATGATTAAATTCACCCTTGCAAACTTGCAAGAACTTGGATTTAAGACAAGTCAGATTTACACGACGCTTGAACTTAAAATGAAATGTGCAATCGGCAAATGTGGCAGATGTAACGTAGGTGATAAATACGTATGTAAAGACGGACCTGTGTTCAGATGCGACGAGCTTAATGAACTACCTAACGAATATTAAGAGGTGATAAAATGGAAAACATGGTAAACGTATATTTCTTCGGAAAAAAATATGAAGTTCCTTCAAGCCTTACCATAATGAAGGCTATGGAATATGCAGGCTATCAACTCGTTCGTGGATGCGGATGCAGAAACGGTTTCTGTGGCGCATGCGCAACGATTTACAGAATTAAAGGGGATAAGGAATTAAAGGCTTGTCTTGCATGTCAACAAAAAGTTGAAAACGACATGTACGTTGCAACCCTTCCTTTCTTCCCGCTCGTAAAAGAAGTTTACGATATTGAAAAGATTAAACCAACCGAACAAATCATGATGCAACTTTATCCTGAAATCTACGCATGCGTAGGTTGTAATGCTTGTACCAAGGCTTGTACGCAAGGTTTATCAGTAATGCAGTATATTGCAGATGCTCAACGTGGCGATTATGCAAACTGTGCAGAAAAGTCTTTCGACTGCGTAATGTGTGGCGTATGTTCTTCAAGATGCCCTGCTGGTATTTCACATCCACAGGTTGCAGAACTTGCAAGAAGACTTTACGGCAAGTATATTGCTCCTGAAACACAACACTTATACGATAGAGTTAAAGAAATCAATGACGGCAAATACGTTTCAATCATTGAAGATTTAATGCAAAAGCCTATCGAAGAACTTAAAGAACTCTATAACAATAGAGAAATCGAAAAATAAGGAGGGTGGAGAAAATGTATAATTATACGGCAGAACAGCTCGCTTCAATGAAAAAGGTTGAAGCAACCAGAGCAGAAAGATGCAAAAAGTTAAAAGAAAGAATGACGGCTGATGAAAAGCAACAAGTTCTTAGAGAAAACCACCCTGACTACATAACCACCGCTTATGAAAATTTGAAGGTTGGTCCAAATAAGGGAGACAAGGTTTTACACGAACTTGCAGAACTTTTACAAGGTAAATCAAGACTTACCGGTAAAAAACTTGATTTAACTAAACCTGATTTTGACGTTGACGTTTTAGTTATCGGTGGTGGTGGCGCAGGTTCTTCTGCTGCAATCGAAGCAGATAACGCCGGCGCAAAAGTTATGATGGTAACAAAACTTCGTATCGGTGACGCTAACACCATGATGGCAGAAGGCGGAATTCAGGCGGCAGACAAGCCAAACGATTCTCCTGCGATTCACTATCTTGATGCTTTCGGTGGCGGACACTTCGCTGCAAAGCACGAACTTTTATATAAGCTCGTAAACGAAGCACCCGACGCTATTAGATGGCTTAACGAACTTGGCGTTATGTTCGATAAGATGCCTGACGGAACGATGGTAACCACGCATGGCGGTGGTACGTCAAGAAAGAGAATGCACGCTTGTAAAGACTATTCTGGTGCGGAAATCATGAGAACGCTTCGTGACGAAGTGTTCAACCGTGGAATTCCAGTTGTTGACTTCACGGCTGCAATCGAACTTATCAAAGATACTGACGGCAAAGTTGCTGGTGCAGTTTTAATGAATATGGAAACTAAGGACATCCTTATTGCAAAAGCAAAAGTTGTTATTATTGCAACGGGTGGTGCAGGCAGACTTCACTATCAAGGATTCCCAACTTCTAACCACTATGGCGCAACGGCTGACGGCTTAGTTTTGGGTTATAGAGCAGGCGCAAAACTTCTCTATGCAGATACCCTTCAATATCACCCAACGGGCGCAGCAGAACCCACGCAAATCTTCGGTGCATTAGTTACCGAAAAAGTTCGTTCACTCGGCGCACAACTTGTTAACTGTGATGGTGAACCTTTCGTTTACTCTTTGGAAACTAGAGACGTAACGGCATCTTCAATCATCAGAGAATGCAAGAAGAGAAATAAGGGTATTAAGACGACTGACGGTGTAGGCGTATGGCTTGACACTCCGCAAATCGAAATCTTAGGCGGTGAAGGAACTATCGAAAAGAGAATTCCTGCAATGATGAGAATGTTCGGTAAATACGGCATTGACATTAGAAAAGAACCGATCTTAGTATATCCAACCCTTCACTATCAAAACGGTGGTCTTGATATCAGCGCAGACGGCATGAGCACGACCGTTGAAAACCTTTACGTAGCAGGCGAAGCAGTAGGGGGAATCCACGGCAGAAACAGACTTATGGGCAACTCACTTTTAGATATTATCGTATTCGGTAGAAACGCTGGTAAGAGTGCTGGTGAAAAGTATAAGAGCGTAGAAGTTAAAGAATTAACGTTATCACACGTTGATGCGTTCAATGCTGAACTTAAAGAAGCAGGAATTGAAACTGAAGTTCTCTCTCCAAAGCTTCTTCCTAACTACACAAAACACCCTGCAATTTAAGGGAAAATAAAATATAGTCCGTGCCCGAAAAAATTCGGGTGCGGATTCAACGTGTTATTAATCCGCCTACAAAACGATAATCAACAATATGTAAAGGCGGTAATAGGAGTAAAAATGGAAAATCAAGAAATGGAAAAAGTAACTACGGAAGTTACGGAACCCGAAACGGCTAATGAAACCGCTCCCGCTCCCAACACTCCCAAAAAGAAAAGTCTTAAATGGCTTTGGATTACAATTGCACTTGCAGTCGTTGCAGGTATTGCAGGATGGTGTATTTATAACGGTGTAGTTGCCGGTGACGTAAAAAAGGTTTTTGAAATCTCAGCGTTATTATTCGGTATTTTCGTTGTAACCGCACTTGGCTACTTACTTGGTAGAATTGAAATCAAAGGCGTATCACTTGGTACGGCAGGCGTATTTATCGTTGCAATATTATTTGGTCTTTTATGCACGTTTATACCCGAAGATTTACCCGTTTTAGGTTCTTTGCATTTAGATGCTGGTAAAGGAAACACTCTTTTTTATAAAAAAGTTATTCAAAATATCGGTCTTGTAATGTTCGTTGGTGCTGTTGGTTTTATCGCAGGCCCAAGATTCTTTAGAGATTTAAAAAAGAACTTCAAAACTTATATTTTAATGGGCGTTGTTATTATTCTTTCAGGCGTTGTTGTTGCAGTATGCTTCGCATTAATCCCAGGAATCGGTTCAGATTTCTCTGCGGGCGTTCTTTCTGGCGCATTAACAACTACCCCAGGTTATTCTGCAGCACTTGAAGTAGAAGGCGTTAACGCAGGTTTAGTAACGTTAGGTCACGCAATCGCATATCCTTTCGGTGTTATAGGCGTTGTTCTTTTCGTTCAATTAATGCCTAAATTCTTAAAGTCCGACATGAACTATGAAAGAAGTCTTTTAAAGACCGACGTTATTGCTTCAACGGAAGAAAAGAAGAGCACGAAAAAACTTTTCCACTGTGATGAATTTGGATTTATGCCCATCGCTCTTGCAATCGTTGCAGGTTTACTTTTAGGCGCAATCAAAATTCCACTTTTTGGTGACGTTGTATTTACGCTTGGAACAACCGGTGGCGTACTTATTATGTGTTTAGTATTCGGGCACTTTGGTAGAATCGGCAAGCTTTCATTAGAAGTTCCTTCTCACTCTGCAAAAGTTCTTCGTGAATTAGGACTTATGCTCTTCCTTATCGGTGCAGGTGTTGACGGTGGTGTTTCACTTATCGCACAAGTATCTGAAGCAGGTGGCGCAATGATTATTGTTTGGGGCTTTATCGGTGGTGCACTTATGACTACTGTTCCTATGATTGTTGGATTCTTCCTTGGCAAGAAAGTGCTAAAACTTCCACTTCTCAATTGCTTAGGTTCAATCACCGGTGGTATGACGAGTACCCCTGCACTTGGAACGCTTATCGGTACTGCTAAAACGGAAGACGTTGCAGGTTCATATGCTTCAACCTATCCGATTGCGTTAGTACTTATAGTTATCTCATGTAACTTAATGATAACCTTAATTTAATAGATATATAATGCTGTTGTCCGCCCTTAAAAAAGGGCGGGGCAACGTGGAGAAAATATGTTCAAAATTGTAAATAAAGAAGTGCTTAATCCCACGGTTACTAGGATTGACGTTTACGCCCCCTTCGTTGCAAGAAAAGCGCAAGCGGGTCAATTCGTAATTGTAAGGGCAACTGAGGACGGTGAAAGAATTCCACTAACCGTTGCAGATTACGATAGGGAAAAGGGTACTGTTGCCGTTATATTTCAAATAGTAGGGGCAACAACCTATCTTTTAAACACGCTTAACGTAGGCGACAGTGTGGCTGACTTTGTTGGCCCACTTGGTAATCCAACTCATACTGAAGGTCTTAAAAAAGTAGCGGTAGTAGGCGGTGGCGTAGGTTGTGCAATCGCATACCCCGTAGCAAAAAAACTTCACGACGAAGGGGCAGAAGTCCATTCTATCGTTGGTTTTAGATGCAAAGATTTGGTTATTTTGGAAGACGAGTTTAAGGCTGTTAGCGATAAATACGTTTTAATGAGCGACGATGGAACGGCGGGAACAAAAGGTCTTGTTACTGATGCTCTTAAAAACCTTATCGAAAGTGGTGAACAGTATGATGAAGTTATTGCAATCGGACCTGTTATCATGATGAAATTCGTTTGCAAACTTACCAAAGAATATGGCATAAAAACCATTGTTAGCATGAACCCGATTATGATTGACGGAACGGGTATGTGCGGTGGATGCAGACTTACTGTTGGCGGTAAAACTAAATTTGCTTGCGTTGACGGACCAGAATTTGATGGCCACGAAGTAGATTTTGATGAAGCAATGAAACGTGGTGCGTCATATAAGAGTGGGAAAGACACAAGTATGAAGCAACGTGTAATCTCTTCAAAAAGGAGGTTAAATAGTTATGCCTAATATGAGTTTAAAAAAGAATGAAATGCCGTCGCAAGCCCCTGAAATCCGCAATAAGAATTTCAGCGAAGTTGCACTTGGTTACACCGAAGAACAGGCTGTAAACGAAGCAGAAAGATGCTTAAATTGTAAAAATGCACCCTGTATGAACGGTTGTCCTGTTCAGGTTAAAATTCCACAGTTTATCGCAAAAATTCGTGAAAGAGATTTTGAAGGCGCATACCAAGTTATTGCACAGTCTTCATCACTTCCGGCGGTTTGTGGCCGTGTTTGTCCACAAGAAACTCAATGCGAAAAACTTTGTATTAGGGGTATAAAGGGTGAACCTGTTGCAATAGGTAGATTGGAGCGTTTCGTTGCCGATTATCACAATGCTCATGCGGTTGAAAAGGTGGAAAAACCTGTAAGCAATGGTATAAAAGTTGCCGTTGTCGGCTCAGGTCCTTCTGGTCTTACTTGCGCAGGTGATTTAGCGAAGAAAGGTTACGAAGTAACCGTTTTCGAAGCGCTTCACTTAGCAGGTGGTGTTTTAGTTTATGGAATTCCTGAATTCCGTCTTCCAAAAGCCATTGTTCAAAAGGAAATTGATGGACTTAAAGCGCTTGGTGTAAAAGTAGAAACGGATATGGTTATCGGTAAGGTTTTATCTATTGATGAACTTATCGAAGAATTTGATTTTAAGGCTGTATTTGTAGGCTCGGGAGCAGGACTTCCTAAGTTTATGAATATTCCAGGTGAAAATCTTAATGGTGTATACTCTGCAAACGAATTCCTAACCCGTGTAAACCTTATGAAAGCGTATAAGGATGATGCAACCACGCCTATTAAACGTGGCGCAAAAGTAGCGGTTGTTGGTGGTGGTAACGTTGCTATGGATGCTGCTAGATGTGCAAAACGTTTAGGCGCAGACGTAACAATCGTTTATAGAAGAACAGAAAAAGAACTTCCTGCCCGTCGTGAAGAAGTAGAACACGCAATGGAAGAAGGTATAGTATTCAATATGCTTACAAACCCAATTAAAGTCAATGGCGACGATAACGGTTGGGTAAAATCAATGACGTGTATTAAGATGCAACTTTCTGAACCAGACGCTTCTGGTAGGGCTCGCCCCGTTGCTATCGAAGGTAGTGATTTTGATGTGGAAGCAGACGTTGTTATTATGGCGCTTGGAACTTCTCCAAACCCACTTATTAAAGATACGACAAAAGGTCTTGAAGTTAACAAGCACGGTGGTATTATTACCGACGAAGATGGTCTTACAAGCGTTAAAGCCGTATATGCTGGTGGTGATGCTGTTACAGGTGCGGCAACAGTAATTTTAGCAATGGGTGCAGGAAAAGCATCAGCGAAAGCAATAGATGAATATCTTAGCAAATAATTAAAAACTAATAAAAATCATAAAAAATGATTAAAAAAGGCTGATTTTCGGCCTTTTTTTATTTATAAAAAAGAGAAACGTGGTGTGGGTAAAGAAAAATCGGGTTTTTTTAGAAAAATGGTTGCAAAAGGCGGTGAAATATTGTAAAATAGATATAAGTAAAGTGAGGTAATTATGGCTGTTAGGACAAATAACATTTACGGAAAGATAATTATATCCGATAAGACTATAGCAAAATTCGTTGCGCACGTTGCAGGGGATTGCTATGGCGTTATGGATTTTGTTCCTACTAATGTTTTTAATGCAGTATATAGTTTTTTGAAATTCGGTTCAAGCGCAAAAGGTGTAAAAGTGCGCTCATCTGGGGACCGAATTTTTATTGATATAAACGTAATTGTTAAGTACGGATTATCAATAAAAGCAGTCGTAGAGTCGCTAAGAGAAGCCGTTCAATATAGGGTGGAAAAGTTTACGGGGATGATTGTTGATACGATTAACGTAAACGTTAAAGGCGTAACACTTTAATTTAATTTAATTATTTCCCATTTTAGGGGTAGGAGATAATATGCAAAAAATTATAAACGGAGCAATGTTTAAGTCCATGATTGTGACTGCGGCAAAACTCCTTGAAATAAATAGAGTTCAAATCGACGCACTCAATGTCTTTCCGGTTCCTGACGGAGATACCGGAACAAATATGTCGCTTACTTTTCAGTCGGCGGTAAAGGAATTATTAAATTGTCAAAGCAATAATTTACCCGTTTTAGCAGATGCAGTTGCTAAGGGCGCACTTCGTGGGGCTAGGGGTAATTCAGGTGTTATTCTTTCGCAAGTACTTCGTGGTTTTTGTAATGAAGTTGCAGGAGCACCTAATGGTGAAATTGATTCTAAAGCGTTTGCACAAGGCTTAATGAAAGGTGCAGAAATTGCATATGGTGCAGTAAGTAAACCTAAAGAAGGAACAATGCTAACCGTCGCTAGAATGGTTGCAGAACATGCTTCTTCAATTTATCGTAAACATAAAGATTTTGAAACTTTCCTTCCGGAAATTATTTCAAAGGGTAATGAAGCAGTTGATTTAACGCCCACGCTTCTTCCCGTGCTTCAAAAAGCAGGTGTTGTTGATGCTGGTGGTAAAGGACTTATGTGTCTTTACGAAGGTATGTACAAAGCACTTATGGGTGAAAGCGTAAGTGGGGACGTTGCTATGCCTGACGCTCGCTCTGGTGAAACGGTTATGGAACATGCCGACATCATGAGCCACGGCAAGATTGAATTTGCATATTGTACGGAATTCTTTATTGTAAATCTCAATAAGAAGACCACGCTTGCAGATATCGAAAAATTAAGAGAAACGCTTATGACGCTTGGCGATTGCGTTATCGTTGTTGGTGACCTTGAATTTGTTAAAGTTCACGTTCATACCAATCAACCAGGCGTTGCACTCACCTATGCGTTAGAGCTTGGTGAACTCGATAAGCTTAAAATTGAAAACATGTTAGAGCAAAACCGTGCTCTAATGAAGAAATACGAAGAAGAAAAGAAGCCGATGGGAATGCTTGCAATTTCTGCAGGTGACGGACTTACGAGTATCTTTAAGGATTTAATGGTTGACGGTGTAATTGAAGGCGGTCAATCAATGAACCCGTCTGCAAACGATATTGCAAATGCCGTTCAAAGAATTAATGCGGAAAACGTATTTGTATTCCCTAACAACAAGAACATAATTCTTGCGGCAGAACAAGCAAAATCTCTTGTTGAAGGTAGGGTAATTCACGTTATCCCAACAAAGAATATTCCACAAGGCTTTGCTGCTGCTTTAGCGTTTAATCCAGACATGGCGGTTGAAGAAAATAAGTCTAACATGATTCATGCAATTGACTCTGTTACGACGGGACAGATTACTTATGCTGTAAGAAACACCAAAATTGATGGTTTTGACCTAAAAGTTGGCGATATTATCGGTCTTGACAACAAAAAGATACTTGCAACGGGCAAAGATATCGGGGAAGTTGCTATTGATTTAATTGCTCGTATGAGAAGTAATGAAGAAATTATCACTCTTTATTACGGCAAGGAGATCAAAGAAGAAGAAGCCGAAGAATTAAGTGCTGAAATTTCTGAAAGATATCCTGATTGTGACGTTCAAATTATGCCAGGTGGTCAACCGATTTATTACTACTATATTGCACTTGAATAATCTATGATAAAGGATAAGGGAGAGATTTTTTCTCTCCCTTTTTTACTAAAATGGAATTAACTAAAATTAAAGGCATTAGTGATGCTAGGAAAGCGGAATTTAATAAGTTTGGTATTTATGATACGGCTGATTTAATCGGCTTTTTTCCACGTGCTTATTTAGACTTGCGTGAACAAAGAAGGTTAATTTCCACTTATCACAATGATTTGGTGCTTACGGCGGGTAGAGTTGTAAGTATTCCTATTAACAGGAATTATCGTAATCGTGGTGCGCTTGTTAAAGTTGTTTGCGAACAAGAAGGCCTGATTTTTTCTGTTGTTTGGTTTAATCAACCATACGTTTTAACAAAACTTAAAACGGGGGAAGAATATCTATTTTACGGGCGTGTTCAACATAGACTTGGAGAGATAAGTTTAGTTAATCCAACCTTTGAACTTTGTGATAAAGTTTATAGGCTTAAAGGCATTGTACCACAATATCAACTTAAAGGGAAATTGCCACAAAAGCTTGTTAGAGATGCTGTTCGCCTTGCCGTTGATATTGAAAAACCAAAAAGCATAATCCCTAGGGAATTACTATCGAAATTTGCCTTAATGGATTTGTATTCCGCCTATAAAATCGTGCACAATCCCGATAGTTTTCAGTCGCTTATGCAGGCGTCAGATCGCATAGCGGTAGAAGAATATTTTAAGTTGATTTCTGCGTTCAAATATATAAAAGGTGGAAGTGAACAAGTAAGGATTAATAAGTATAAGTGCACGGCAAAGGATATTGTTGAATTTATTGTTTCACGCTTTCCGTTTGAATTTACCGAAGGACAGAAAAAGGCGGTAAACGAAATTTTTTCTGATATGACAAGCGGAAAAGTTATGAATAGGCTTGTTCAAGGCGACGTTGGTAGTGGTAAAACAGCGGTTAGTGTTGTTGCAACATTTATTGCGATAGCGTCAGGTTATCAAGTTGTTTTTCTTGCCCCCACCGAAGTGTTGGCTCGTCAAAATCATCAGGTTTTATCTAATGTTTTATCTGATTATAATGTTGGGCTTTTGACGGGTGGTATGAAACAAAAAGAGAAAAAAGAAGTCAAGGAAAAACTTAAAAACGGCGATATTAACGTGCTTGTCGGAACGCATGCCGTGTTAGAAGATAACGTAGAATTTAAGTCGCTTGCGCTCTGTGTTTGTGATGAACAACAACGTTTTGGTGTTGCTCAAAGAAGTGCCTTAACGTCTAAAGGAATAACTCCAGACGTGCTTGTAATGAGTGCAACCCCTATTCCTAGAACGCTTTCACTTATTTTCTATGGCGATTTGGATATAACAACTATTCCAGATAAGCCAAAAATGCGTGTTGAAATACAAACGAATATTGTGCCGACTTCAAAATATAACGACATGCTTGGTTTTATTCGAAAGGAAATAGAACAAGGCAGGCAAGCGTATTTCGTATGCCCTAAGATTGATGGGGACGAAGAAGGTTCGCTATCTTCTGCAACTGAACTTTACGAAGAGATTAAGGAAAAAATGCAAGGCATAAACGTTGGTCTTTTACACGGTAGGATGAAGGACGTGGAAAAGACGCAAATTATGCAAATGTTCAAAGAAAATCGAATACAACTACTCGTTTCTACAACGGTAATTGAAGTTGGCGTTGACGTGCCAAACGCTTCTGTTATGGTGATATATAATGCGGAACGTTTTGGGCTTTCGCAACTTCATCAACTTCGTGGTCGAGTAGGTAGGTCAAATATAAAAAGTTATTGTTTTTTGACTACTTCAAAAACGGATGGATTAGCACTAGAAAGACTTAAAATTATCAAGGAAAATACTGACGGTTTTAAGATTTCGGAGTATGATTATAAACTCCGTGGCGGTGGTGATTTTATGGGCGATAGACAGAGTGGAAAATTCATGAGTGATCTCGGTAATTTAAGTTACGATACGTCGGCAATTTTCCTTGCTAAAAAGATAAGCGACGAAGCGTTTGTGAGCGGGCAAATGAACGAAGTTATTCGCCTAGAAGCAATCAAAAAATACGACAAATTAAAAAACATAACACTCAATTAAATTATGCCCCTTTGTTCAAATGTGCAAAGGGGCATAATTGTATAAAAAATTGCGTGGTTAAATATATAATATATTTAAAATGTTTTTAAAACTTTTAAATCGCACTTGACTTTATGATGTGGGTGTGTTAGAATAATCAAGGTAGAACTTTAAGTCGGTACAGAGATGCCGATAAGGTCTGAATAATTATTGTGTAGGCTCGTGGTATGGGTGAATTTTGCGTGCAATTATCAGTCTTGTCGGTTGGCAAGGCTTTTTTTCTTAAAATGGGGTAAAAATGACACGTAAAACACAAATTTTAGACGGCGCAGGTATAACTAGGGCGTTGGCGAGAATTACACATGAAATAATTGAACGCAACGAAGGGGTAAAAGATATATGCCTTCTCGGGGTTAAAAGTCGTGGAATTCCACTTGCTAAAATTTTGCAATCTAATATTGAAAAGTTTGAAAATGTGAAAGTTCCGCTCGGGCATTTGGACATCACCCTTCATCGTGACGACATGACTGAAACGGACAAGCAAGCAACTGGTGGTGAATGCCATATTCCGTGTGATATTCGTGAAAAGACGGTTATTATTGTTGATGACGTGCTTTTTACGGGCAGAACCGCACGTGCGGCACTTGAATCGGTTTTTACCCATGATAGACCGAAAGCCGTTCAACTTGCCGTGCTTATAGATAGGGGGCATAGAGAATTGCCTATCCGCCCTGATTACGTCGGTAAAAACATGCCTACTTCTAAGACGGAAAGAGTGGAAGTTAAGGTGGATGATATCGACGGCGAAAGCGGGGTTTATATCTGTAACGGAGATTAAAATGGTAAAAATTAAAGTATATTTGACTGATGAAGAAGCAGAAAAGGCTTGGTCGGTCATTAGAAAAGTAGATAACATCTTCAAAGAAGACGGGAATTACGTTATTCTTCCAGGATTTTGTGACGTGCACGTGCATTTAAGAGAGCCAGGTTTTGAATATAAAGAAAGTATAAAAACCGGAACGGAAGCAGGTGCAAGGGGGGGATATACGGCAGTTTGTTCAATGCCTAACTTGAATCCTGTTCCAGATAGCGTAGAAAATCTCAAAAAACAAACGGATATCATCAAAAATGATGCGGTTATCGCCGTTTATCCTTATGCATCTATAACGGTTGGTCAGAAAGGTGAGCAACTTGCTGATTTAGAAGGAATGAAAGATGACGCAGTAGCGTTTAGTGATGATGGTCGTGGCGTTCAAAAGGAGCAAATGATGCTTGATGCCATGATTAAAGCAAAAACGCTTGATAAAATGATAGTTGCGCATTGTGAAGTAAACGAACTGTTAAAAGGCGGATATATTCATGATGGCGAGTATGCAAAAATGCATGGACATAGGGGAATTTGTTCTGCAAGTGAATACGAACAGGTAGCAAGAGATATTGAACTTGTTAAAAAGACAGGTGTTTCTTATCACGTATGTCACGTGTCTGCAAAAGAGAGCGTTGAAATAATTAGAAAGGCAAAAGCCGAAGGTGTAAATATAACCTGTGAAACGGGCCCGCATTATTTGGTGCTTGACGATAGCAATTTGATTGAAGACGGAAGATTTAAGATGAATCCGCCTTTGCGTGATAAGGAAGATAGACTTGCATTGCTAGAAGGTATTAAAGACGGAACTGTCGATATGATTGCAACCGACCATGCTCCACACTCGTTA
>SVIE01000016.1 GCA_015069625.1 Clostridiales bacterium
CATATCTCCTTGCCGTTTTGCCCGTGCAGATTGGAAGGTCGATACAACAAGTTTCAGCCACTCCCTCAACGAGGGCGGTATACGTTTTTTCAACAAACTCCATTTGCTCGTGCAATACCGAATGCGCGAGGGCGTTTTTCGCAACGAGAACTAACCCCGAAGTATCCTTATCTAACCTCGTGACTACTCTAAACACTCCGTCGGGATATAGGAATTTCAATCCGTTAAACAGATTGCCGTCAAAGTGCGGGGCGGCGGGCATAGACGGAACTCCCTCGGGCTTATACACGACTAACACGTCTTCATCGGAGTATACTTCCCTAATCCCCATATCCTGAGGCGGATAATCGAACGTGAGTTCTTCCTTAAAAACAAGGCGCAGAACGTCCCCTGTTTTCACTGTTTGCGCAACGGTGCAAGGCTCTCCGTTTACAAAAATACAGCCTTTTTCGCGCAAAAAGTGTATTCTTCTACCCTTGTAGCGATTGCGAAGAAAATCGCGCAACAAGCAATCCTTTTCTATTTTATGTTCAATAATTCTATCCATACCTTTATTATACCATAATATTTAAATGCAGTCAATAAGGATACAAAAAAATTCCGCACATTGGGCATAAAAGACCTAAAAGTGCGGAATTATGTGCGATAAAGGGGGTTATTTAAGATTTTCAGGATTTAAAGCCTTTAGTTCGTCAAGCACGAACAAGCCGTCCTTTCTAATAAGAACGTCGTCAAACCAAATTTCTCCGCCGCCGTATTCGGGAGTCATAATTAAAACCAAATCCCAGTGAAGAGCGGATACGTTGCCGTTATAGCAATCGTCATAGCAAGCGCCGGGGGTAAAGTGAATTGAGCCTGCGATTTTCTCATCAAACAAAATATCGCCCATCGGGTTATGAATGTATGGGTTTACACCGATTGCAAATTCACCGACGTAACGAGCGCCTTCATCAACGTTGAGTATCTCGTTAAGTTTTTCGGTATAGTTAGCGGTTGCGTTAACAATTTTGCCGTCCTTAAACTCAAGACGAACGTTTTCAAATTTCAATCCTTTATTTATAGATGGTGCGTTGTAAGTGATAACGCCGTTTACGCTATTCTTTACGGGTGCAGAGTAGATTTCGCCATCGGGAATATTCTTCTCTCCTGCACACTTTTCGCTACCGATACCTTTAATGGAGAATGTAAGGTCGGTATCCTTTGCAACGAGGCGAACTTTATCCGTTTTATCCATAAGTGCCTTGAGGGCGTCCATAGCCTTATCCATTTTAGAATAATCTAAAGTGCAAACGTCAAAGTAGAAATCTTCAAACGCTTCGGTAGACATACCCGATAATTGAGCCATAGAAGGCGTAGGATAACGGAGTACACACCACTTGGTTTTCTTAACCCTAATTTCGTGATGAACAGGGTGACTGTATATGGTATCGAAAATTTTACTCTTCTCGGCAGGGATGTCGGAGAGTTCGTAAGAGTTCTCCCCTCCGCGAATACCTAAGTACGCGTCCATATCTTGCATAATGAATGCGTCGTATTTAGCCCAAAGGGATTGATGTTCTTCATCCGTATCTTTAATCATAGCGCGTTGAACTGCGTGGTCACGCAAGGTTACAAAGGGGTAAGCCCCTATCTTTCTCGCCTCTTCCACACACGCCTTTACAAGTGCGTTTTCTATACCGAAGGCTTCAATAAGAATCTTTTCGCCCTTCTTTAAAGAGCAAGAATAGTTAATAAGGTTGTATGCGAGTTTGCTTATTCTCGGATCTTTCATATAAAAATACCTCACAAAAATAGATTTTACCTTTAAATTGTACCCTAAAATGAGATATTTTGCAAGTTTATTTGCTAATTTGCGAAAAATTGTTGACTAAATTGTAAAAAAAAAGTATAATCTATAGTGGTTTGGGAAATATTCCCTTAAAACCAAGTAAACAAATTATGAAATAATTAAATTTTTTGGAGGATAAAACTATCATGGCAAACGTAAAAGTTGCAATCAACGGTTTCGGTCGTATTGGCCGTCTCGCATTCAGACAAATGTTCGGCGCTGAAGGTTACGAAGTAGTAGCAATCAACGACCTCACTAGCCCCAAGATGCTCGCTCATCTTCTCAAATACGACACAATGCAAGGTAACTACGTTGCAAAAGGTCACACCGTTGATTACAAAGATGCAGTTTTAGCTGAAGACGGCAAAACTGTTGTAACCCCCGGTTCAATCACCGTAGACGGTAAAGAAATCACCATCTATGCAAAAGCAAACGCTGCAGAACTTCCCTGGGGCGAACTTAACGTTGACGTAGTTCTCGAATGTACCGGTTTCTACACCAGCAAAGCAAAAGCAATGGCACACGTTACTGCCGGCGCTAAGAAAGTTGTTATTTCTGCTCCCGCAGGTAACGACCTCCCCACTATCGTTTACAACGTAAACCACAACACCTTAACTAAGGAAGACAACATCATTTCTGCTGCATCTTGCACCACCAACTGTCTTGCTCCTATGGCTAAGGCTCTTAACGATTACGCTCCTATCGTTTCCGGTATCATGACTACTGTTCACGCTTACACCGGTGACCAAATGATCCTCGACGGTCCTCAAAGAAAGGGTGACCTTCGTCGTTCAAGAGCAGGCGCACAAAACATCGTTCCTAACAGCACTGGCGCTGCAAAAGCAATCGGTCTTGTTATCCCTGAACTCAACGGCAAACTTATCGGTGCTGCACAACGTGTTCCCACCGCTACAGGTTCTACCACAATCCTTATCGCTGTAGTTAAAGGCGCTAACGTTACTAAAGAAGGCATCAACGCTGCTATGCAAGCACAAGCAACTGAATCTTTCGGTTACAACACCGACGAAATCGTTTCTTCAGACGTTATCGGTATGACTTACGGTTCTTTGTTCGATGCTACTCAAACTATGGTTTCTAAGATTGATGATGAAACTTATCAAGTACAAGTTGTTTCTTGGTACGATAACGAAAATTCTTACACCAGCCAAATGGTTAGAACTATCAAGTACTTCGCAGAACTCAACTAATTTAAACTTAAAAAACCAAAAGGGCTTTCCACACGGAATGCCCTTTTTCTCATTTTTCACACAAAAAAAAGACGCATAGTCGCTCTTCCCGTAGAGAATTGCGACAACTAAATAAATCCTTACAGATTTGTGATATTTGTCTTACGACAAGTGATATTGCCTTTCGGCAGTTATATTCGCCTGACGGCGAGTTAAGGATTTATTTAATATAACTTTGACCGTAAGTCAAAATAACACGCAAGATTTATCTTGCATATCACTTTTAGCCACAAGGCTAAAAATATAACTGCTTGCGCAGTTGGCGTTCGCTACGCTCGGCTAAACTTATTAACTTAATCTTTTGTGGATAAAATAAGCCCACCATATTTCGCAACTTGCGAAGTATAGTGGGCTATACTTTTGAAAATCTTTCCGCAAAGATTAACAACTCGACATATTGGAATTTATTTATTTCAAACCGCATTCTTTATACAGTTCTTCAATGCACGGCGATTTATACTCTATGTATCCGTCTATATCATTTGGAAATAGCTCGGCGGCTTTTTCTTTTATCGAGCTATACTTTTTAACTGCTTCGGGATTGATTCGGAGAAAATCTCTGAATGTAATATGACGGTTTAATTCCTCAGAATACTGCGGACATACGTACAAATGATGCATCATCAAATGTGGCTTATCCGTATATTTGAATGCCTCTCTGTCCTTGATGCCGAGGTCGCCCTCGTGGATATAGCCGATTCCTTTCAAAGCTTCAACCACCGCAGTAAATACCGAGTAATCCTTAATAATCACATCAATATCAATGCAAGGCTTGGCAGACAATCCTTCGACAGAGGTGCTTCCGACGTGTTCAATGCCGATGATTAAATCGTCAATTGCTTCTTCAATCTCACCCTTTATTTTTTCAAAAGCTGATTGCCATGCCACATCGTATGGCAATACAACAACCTTTCTTGTTCTCATATAATTCACCTACAAATTCTTGTTTATTGATGACTTTATTATAACACAAAATTAACTTTAATTCAATCTGTTTTACGTGGGCAGAAGAAAACTCGACTTGTGAAAAGTCGAGTTTTATAAAATATTCAATTAAAATCCCTAAGAGTGACGCCCTTATGCTCCTTTTTCTTTTTTATTCTTCAAATAATTCGGTTGATAAATAACGTGATCCACTATCCGGAAGTAAAACAATAATGTTTTTATCGGCATTTATTTCATCTTTTGCTAATTTAACAGCAACAGAAAGGGCTGCACCTGATGAAATACCAACTAGTACTCCTTCTGTTTTAGCAACTAGCCTTGCATATTCCATTGATTCTGCATCTGACGCAGTAAAAACTTCGTCAATAACGGACATATCTAGGTTTTCGGGAATAAAGTTTGCGCCTATGCCTTGAATTTTATGAGCCCCGCTAACACCTTTACTAATCAATGGTGAATTTTCTGGTTCAACGGCAACGATTTTTGTAGTAATTTTTTCTTTTAGTTTCTTTCCTACGCCACTAATCGTTCCGCCACTACCTACACCCGCTACGAAAATATCTACTTTTGAATCGGTATCGGATAAAAGTTCTTCCGCCGTTGTTTCATAATGAGAAAGAATGTTTGCGGGATTTGAAAACTGACCTGCAATAAAACTATTCGGTGTATTATTATGAATTTCGTTCGCTTTATCGATAGCACCTTTCATACCAAGTGCACCGTCGGTTAGCACAACTTCTGCACCGTATCCTTTAATAAGTTTAATACGTTCTGCACTCATTGTGTTTGGCATGGTTAATATAACTTTATATCCCTTAACAGCACCAACTAACGCTAAACCTATACCTGTATTTCCACTTGTCGGTTCTATAATAGTCGCACCACTCGTTATGATTCCTTTTGCTTCTGCATCTTGAATCATATATAGCGCAGCACGATCTTTTACACTACCTGCTGGATTAAAATATTCAAGTTTAGCAAAGAGTTTTGCTTTTGCGCCAACTTTCTTTTCTAAATTATTTAATCTTAAAAGTGGCGTTTTTCCTATCAACTCGATAATATTATTATAAATCTTCATATCAAACTCCGTTTAAGGCTATTATGCCTGACAGAATAACCTTAAAATCACTTGATTTTATCTTTTATTTTTTCAATCGCCCTAAATCTGTGACTAATCGAATTTTTTTCACTTGCACTCGCAAGCCCCATCGGCTTATTTAAGTCTAAACTAAAAAACAACGGGTCATAACCAAAGCCGTTGGTACCTATAGGCGACTCCAAAATATATCCGTGCGTTTCCCCTTCTGCCCACGTTATACTACCATCAGTATTATAGTAAACCATACAGCAAACGTACTTTGCACTTCTATCATTTTTATCTTTTAAGTTTTTTAGCAACAAAGCGTTATTATGCTCGTCAATGCCATCACCAGCATATCTTGCGCTATAAATCCCTGGCGCACCATTAAGTGCCGTAACACATATTCCACTATCATCCGCAAGCGCAGGAAGATTCAACGCTTTAGAAACCGTTTTTGCCTTAATTAACGCATTTTCATAAAATGAATTTCCATCTTCTTCAATATCATCAAGAAAACCTGCCTCTTTGCATGAAATCACGTCAAAATCCGTTAGCATTTCACGAATTTCTTTTAATTTATCCTTATTGTTGCTTGCTAAAACAATTCTATTTTTCATTTTGAACCTTTTTAATCGTTTCAGATAGTCTAATATAATCTTCGGAAGACAATTCTTCTCCCCTTGCCGTTAAACTAACGTTAGAACTATTAAGAACGGCTTCTGCTTGCGACCTATTTAGCTTAAACGCCATCATTAAATTATTAACAAGCATTTTTCTTCTGTTCCCAAACCCTGCTTTCACAACGTTTCTGATGCTTTTTAAGTCTAAATCCTTAAATTTATCATTATCAATAGTTATTTTTACCACCGCAGAATCAACGTTGGGTGGTGGCGTAAACATTTCTCTTGGAACGCTTTTAACAATCTCTGCATCACCACGCAAGTCAATTGCAACGGTAATTGCGCCATAATCTGCCGTTCCTTCTTTTGCGCAAAGCCTATAAGCAACTTCTTCCTGCACCATAATAACCATCGAAGAAACTTTATTAGATACTTCTAAAAACTGCATTATTATCGGTGTAGTTATATAATACGGCAGGTTTGCAACCAAGATAAACTTACCAAGATTTGCATCAATATCAGCGATTTTTTCTTTCATAACGTCCTTAAACACTATTTCAACGTTATTAAAACCGTCTAGTACGTCATCTAAAAGTGGTTTTAAGGTTTTATCAATCTCATAGCCGATAACTCGCTTTGCCTTCTTCGCCAAAGCACGAGTAAGCGCACCTGCACCACAACCGATTTCTAAAACCGTATCGCTATCGGTTACTCCTGCGCTTTCAACTATTTCATCAAGCAAATTTTCATCCGTTAAAAAGTTTTGACCAAATGCTTTTTTGAAGGAAAAGCCGTGTTTTCTAATTAGTTGTTTAAGTCCATTTTCCATATTTTTACTCTGCTTTTAGGTCGTAAATAGTATATTTTACTACAAACAACACAAACTACTATCTGTAAGGTGAAAACCTTACCCATCATCACACCAATGATAAAAAGAAATTAGCCGAATTTTCGGCTTTTTTCTTTTACTTTATTTTATAAAACAACTGTTTCGCATTTATTTTTACTTGCTTTGCAACTTCTTCAACAGAAATTTTTTTAATTTCCGCAAGTCTTTTAGTAACATACGGAACGTATGCGGGAGTATTCATTTCTCCCCTGTGCGGAACGGGAGCAAGATATGGGCTATCCGTTTCCGTTAAACACCTATTTATAGGCGTGAATTCAGCAACTTCAACTAAATTTCTAGCATTCTTAAAGGTGAGCGTTCCCGCAAAGGAAATATAAAAGCCCAAATCAAGCAAGATTTTTGCCGTTTCCCGACTACCCGAAAAACAATGCATAACGCCACCTTTTTTAATTTTATGCGACTTTAACAAGTTTAACATGTCTTCGGTTGCATCTCGGCTATGAACGGAAATGGGCAAATCTAGGCTATTCGCAAGTTCAATTTGCTTAATAAAGCCTTCAATTTGCTTTTCTTTATCATAAGGTTCCCAATGATAGTCAAGTCCGATTTCACCGATTGCAACACACTTTTCGTGCAAGGCAAATTCTTTGATTTTATCTAACGATTTATCGGTTAAACCTTTTATTTCACTTGGGTGAAACCCAGAAGCAAAATAAACGCAATCATATTTTTCGCTTAAATTTTTGCCGTGGAGAGTTGTCTTTTCGTCACATCCAATATTGATTACGGTGTCAACGCCTGCTTTTTTAATCTCTTCAATAGTAGCGTCTAAATCAATGAATTTTTCATCATCAATATGACAATGCGTATCGATAAACATTAGAATATCGGACTTCCGTCAGGCATATCTGCCTTTTCGGGCGTAAGGAAGGAAATATTTCCATTTTCGTCTTCAGCGCAAACAATCATACCTTCACTCATAATTCCGCAAAGTTTTGCAGGCCTTAAGTTGGTTACCATAACAACTTTTTTGCCAACAAGATATTCGGGGGCATAATGAAGTGCAATACCGCTTACAACCGTTCTTTCTTCTTCCCCAAGTTTTACAGTTAATTTTAATAACTTTTTGCTCTTTTCAACTTTTTCGCACGCAACAACTTTTGCAACTTTAAGTTGAACTTTATCAAATTCTTCAATATCAATTAATGGCTTTTCCACTTTTTCTTCTACCTTTTCAGTTTTCTTTTCTTCTTTTTCTTTTCTAGATTCAATCATGGCGTTAACTTGCTCCATAACTTTTGCACTATCTAAACGTGCAAATAAAATTTCAGGAGTTTTTGTAACGCTTATTTCATCAATCAAGCCAAATTCGTTAAGTTTATTAAATTCTCTTAACTGAACGTTAAGCATTTTTGCAACTTTATCGCAAGTATCAGGCAAATACGGAGAGAGAAGCGACGTTCCAACAACAATGCTTTCAACAAGGTTATATAAAACCGTTGCAAGCCTATCTTTTTTGCTTTCATCTTTAGCAAGTGCCCAAGGCATTGTTTCGTCAATATATTTATTCGCCCTGCGGAACACCGTGAAGATTTCAAAAAGCGCATCAGAAATCTTAAACTCATCCATTTTTGCAGTTACCTTTTTAACTGCGCTTGTTACTACCGCTTTAAGATCATCATCAACAGGCTCGAAAACATTCCCGTTTTTAACAACCCCGTCAAAATATTTATTGCTCATAGCAATAGTTCTACTTACAAGGTTACCGAACACGTTTGCTAAATCGCTGTTTATTCCATCAATGATAGATTCCCAAGAAATAAGCCCGTCGTTATCTTGCGGCATAGCGGTTAAAACGTAATATCTAACGGCATCTTTACCGAAAAATTCTACTAAATCGTCAGCATACATAACGTTGCCCTTAGATTTACTCATTTTTCCACCGTCTTGCAATAACCATCCATGTCCGTAGACCTTTTCTGGAAGCGGAATATCCAAAGCCATTAAGAAAATCGGCCAGTAAATCGTGTGAAATCTTATGATATCCTTACCGATAACGTGAACGTCTGCAGGCCATAATTTATTATAACTTTCCTGATGTTTTCCGTCTGCATCATACCCTATACCCGTGATATAGTTGGTAAGCGCATCAAGCCAAACGTAAACAACGTGTTTCGGGTCAAAATCAACGGGAATACCCCACTTAAACGTACTTCTCGAAACACATAAATCTTGAAGACCTGGTTTTAAGAAGTTGTTAACCATTTCATTTTTGCGTGAAACGGGCAAAATGAATTCTGGGTGATTATTATAATATTCCATCAATCTATCCGCATACTTACTCATCTTAAAGAAATATGCTTCTTCTTGGGATTTTACAACAGGTCTTCCACAATCTGGGCATTTTCCATCAACAAGTTGACTTTCAGTCCAGAAAGATTCACAAGGCGTACAATACCAACCTTCGTAAGCCCCCTTATAAATATCCCCTTTTTCGTAAAGTTTATTGAATATTTTTTGAACTTGCTTTTCGTGATATTCGTCAGTAGTTCTTATGAACTTGTCATAAGAAACCCCCACCAAATCCCAAATTCTTTTTATTTCGCTAGCGACAGAATCAACAAACGCCTTAGGAGAAACGCCTGCTTTACTTGCTTTTTCTTCAATTTTTTGGCCATGTTCATCAGTTCCCGTTTGGAAGAACACGTCAAATCCTTGATAACGCTTAAATCTAGCAATGCTATCGGCTAAAATTGCTTCATACGTGTTTCCAATGTGCGGTTTGCCCGAAGTGTAGGCTATTGCTGTTGTAATATAATATTTGTCCTTCAAAATGCTACCCTCTTTTAATAACTTTAGTTATTATTCTAACATATTTTAACGGCATATTCAAGGATAATTTGGCATAAAAATTGATTATGAACATAATTTTCACCCTTGTTTTAAGCCTTTCAACCATTTTGTTGATATTAAATAATCCAGATGCGGTTTTATCAGCCTTTTTAGACGGTGGCGAAAAAGCGTTAAACTTAAGTTTAAAACTCGTGGTTGTTTATGCCGTTTGGCTTGGAATTTTTGAAATTTTAAGACGAACGGAACTAGATAAAAAACTATCAAAACTACTAAAACCGATCAATAAGTTTTTATTTGGAAAAACAAGCGAGGATGCTAACAATTTCATCTCTATGAATTTATCTGCAAACATGCTTGGAATTAGTGGTGCTACTACACCACTAGGCATTAATGCAATTAGCGAACTAGAAAAAGAACAGAATTCCTATTATAAAACGGCAATGTTTTTCGTTCTTAACGCTACAAGCGTACAAATTTTACCATCTTCCGTTATAGCATTACGCTCATCAATGGGCTCAATTTCAAGCGGTGATATAATTATACCATCAATATTATCCACTCTTGTTTCTACCGTTGTAGGCATAATTTTAGTTAAAATATTTATTAAAAAATCATAAAATGTCCAAATATATAATCCCCGTTCTTATAATAATTTTACTTGTTTTTTCAGTTGTTAAAAAAGTTAAGCCCTACAACGCTTTTATAGAAGGAGCAAAACAATCAATAGACCTAACGTTCAGTATTTTTCCATACTTGGTAGGCGTACTCATTTTAAGCGAATTGTTTGAAATTAGCGGACTTGCCGACATGTTTTCAAACCTAGTATCTCCTTTATTTTCACTATTTGGAATACCAAAAGAATTAACAAAACTCGTTATAATAAAGCCGTTTTCTGGAAGTGGTTCGCTGGCAATTTTATCTGACGTTTATCTAAAATTTGGGGTTGACAGTTACATTGCTCGTTGCGCTTCTGCTATTTACGGAAGTAGTGAAACGGTGTTTTTTATATCGTCAGTTTACTTTGCAAAATCAAAAAACAAAAAACTATTTTTGCCCATTTTAATCTCGCTTATTGCTTCCTTTTTCTCAACGGTTTTTGCATGCTTTATTTGTAAAATTCTATAAAATCGCTCTTAATCATAATGATTTTATTAAAACAAAAAACCGCTTGAAAATACCAAGCGGTTTTAATTTGTTTTTTGTCAGACAAAACTATTGATTTACGCCTTTTTTGAGTCGTTTTCTTCTTTCAACTTAGTAAAGATTTCCGACTTTTCCATAACGCCTAAATCACCAAGTTTTCTTGAACGAACAGAGATAGTTCCTGCCTCTGCTTCTTTATCACCAACAATGAACATATAGGGAACTTTTTCAAGTTGTGCTTCTCTAATTTTATATCCTACTTTTTCGTTACGGTTATCTGCTTCTGCTCTTAATCCGATAGCCTTTAATTCTTCTACTATTTCATTTGCATAATTAGCCGTTCTTTCAGTCAAACTTAAAACCTTAACTTGAACAGGACAAATCCAAAGTGGGAACGCACCAGCATATTTTTCAATAAGAAGCGCAAGCGTTCTTTCATAGCATCCGATTGAACTTCTATGAATTACGAACGGATATTGCTTTTCTCCGTTTTCATCAACGTACATCATATCAAAACTATGAGCCGCAGCAAAATCTAATTGAATTGTGATGAGTGTATCTTCTTTACCGTAAACGTTCTTAATCTGAACGTCAAGTTTTGGTCCGTAGAATGCCGCTTCATCATCTGCTTCAACGTAATTTATTCCGATACCGTCAAGAATCTTTTTCATCAATGCTTCCGTTTCATTCCAAGCCTTGTCGTTATCAATATATTTTTCTTTGTTTGATACTCCACGTTTACTGAAACGGAAAGTTACGTCTTCCTTCATCCCTAAACAATCAAGGAAATAATAACTCAAATCTAAGCAACGCTTAAATTCTTCTTCGATCTGTGAAGGCGTGCAAACGATATGCCCATCAGAAAGTGTAAATTGACGAACACGAATAAGTCCGTGCATTTCACCACTCGCTTCCTTTCTAAATAAGGTTGCAGTTTCACTATATCTACATGGTAAATCCCTGTAACTCTTTAAGCCGTTCTTATAAATTTGATACTGGAACGGACAGGTCATTGGGCGGAGAGCCAAAGCTTCGGGTGAATTTTCATCACCAATAATGAACATTTTATCCCTATAATGGTCCCAGTGTCCAGAAATACGATACAAATCGTTTTTAGCCATATAAGGTGTTTTTGTTATCATAAAACCACGTCTTTCTTCTTCATCTTCAACAAAACGGGTTAAAACCTGCATGATTTTTGCGCCCTTTGGAGATAAAATTGGAAGACCTTGCCCTACTACTTCTTCTGTTAAGAAAATGCCGAGTTCTCTACCAAGTTTATTGTGGTCTCTTTTCTTTGCTTCTTCAAGCATGTTAAGATATTCTTCAAGTTCTGCTTTCTTTTCAAATGCCGTACCGTAAATTCTAGTGAGCATTTTGTTCTTTTCATTACCACGCCAGTATGCCCCTGTAATAGACGTTAACTTAAACGCTTTGATTTTGCCGGTTGAAGGCAAGTGTGGTCCCCTGCAAAGGTCCATAAAATCGCCTTGTTTATAGAAAGAAATAACGCTTCCAGCAGGCAAATCGTTAATAAGTTCGGTTTTATAGGGTTCTTTGAAGTCTTTTACAAGTTTAATTGCATCACGTTTAGAATAAACTAAGCGTTCAATAGGTAAATCGCTTTTAATGATATCCTTCATTTCTTGTTCAATCTTAACTAAATCCTGTTGTGTAATTGGGGTTTTAAATTCGATATCATAATAAAATCCATTATCAACAGTAGGTCCGATTGCAAGTTTACAGGTCGGGAATATATTTTTAACCGCTTGTGCAAGAATATGCGAACAGGTGTGGCGATAAACTTGCAAGCCTTCTTTATCTCTCATTGTTACGATTTGAAGTTCAACGTCACTATCAATAATTGTAGATAAATCCACAAGTTCGCCATTAATTTTTGCACAAATCGCATTACGAGCAAGCCCTTCAGAAATGCTTTTTGCAACGTCCATAGCACTAACGGGCGCTTCAAACTCTAAAAATGAACCGTCTTTTAATGTAATTTTCATCTTCTTTCTCCTTGTATAAAAAAATCCTTACGCATAAAATGCGTAAGGACGAAATAATTTCCGCGTTTCCACCCTACTTGCCGATATATATCAGCCTCTCGAATCCGTTGTATAGCAACGACACTATTGCATCTTGGTGGTTTCTTTTTTTACCGGTAGCACGGCTCACACCTACCCGCACTCTCTGAAATACCTTACGTAAAAACTTACTTGTCCAAAACTAAGCAATTTAATTGTATAAGTATATTATACTTAAATTTGCATTTTGTCAACTATTTTAACTTAATCCACTAGAAAAAATAATCTTATCACTATAAAACTCTTTTATATAATATTCATCTTCTTTGGGAAGTTCGCCAGAAAGTTCTATTTCACCACAGTTGCTAAGCAGTACTTCCCTAACGATTTCAACCCCTTCACCACCAAGCAGACTAGAACGCTTTAATAATCGGTAATGAGAATCATATACCTTGCCACAATCCACGTAAACTCGCCTTCTTTTATTTTCTAATAAATATGAAATAAAATCTTTCAATTGTGAGTTTACAAAACTTTGCGGGACGTAAGACACGATATCTTCCCACTTCCGTTTAAGCGGTTGCATGCGAAAATTATAAAGACCATCTATAGCAACTTCCTTTTCACCTTTTAATTTAACGTAAGCATATCGTTTGTCTTCATCTAGGTCTGCGGCAATTAAACTCGCCATCAAAATCTCAAACTCAACAGGTTTAAGACCACACAATTTTACTCTTTTTTTAAAAAAATCATATTTATAGTTAATTGCAATAACTTCTGCGCATTTATCTGCAATTTCACACCCCACAATATCTGCAAATTTATCTTCACACAATACTGTAAGCATTGACCTACTGCCCGTTTGCACCAAGTCAACTCGCCCACTAATTTGCGATAAAAATTCAGAAATACTGTTTTGCACGTATAAAAGATTATTTTTATTAAAATCCCTATCTGTTACGGTTATTTGAGCCATACGAATATAGTTTATGCTCCGATTACTTTTTTATTTACTGTTTTAACAAATATTTTTTTGCGCTTTATTATTCGATATAAAAGTTTAATAATTTCAGAAACAATAACAATGCTTAACGCCGTAAATACGGTTTTAACCCACAAATCCAAACTCATAGGGCTTATGCCAAACAGTCCATGCCCAAATTGCACGATTATAATTTGAAGGGCAAACACAAACAAGAACGTGAACAACATTATCTTATTTTTTCCAAGCGAGTTAAATATACTTTTCGTCCCCAACTCCCTACAATTAAAGGCATTAAACAACTGAAACATAATAAATAACGTGAACACACAACTACTTAAATTTTCACTTCCTGCGCCTAAAAAATCTGTTAAATATTCTAATAAAATTACTCCGCCAACGAAAATACCGTTAAATATTATTCTTAACAACATATTTTTACTAACGATACTTTTCTCTCTTTGAACAGGTTTTGCACTCATTAGTGCTAAATCACTTTTTTCCAACCCCAACGTCAATGCTGGCGGTCCATCCATAATCACGTTTATCCAGAGTAATTGCAAGGTGTTAAAGGGTGATTGAACGCCTAAAAACGCACAAATCGTTATAAAAAATAGTGCCGATAGGTTAACAGACAATTGAAAAAGTATAAAACGTTGCAGGTTTTTATATACGTTTCGCCCAAAAGAAATTGCCTTAACTATCGTGGAAAAACTGTCGTCTAAAAGCACAATATCAGATGCTTCTTTAGAGATTTCGCTTCCAGATTTGCCCATTGCAATACCGACGTCCGCCTTTCTTATCGCAGGCGCATCATTAATTCCGTCTCCCGTTACGGCAACGACTTCACCCATTTCTTTTAATAATCCTACGACACGTGATTTAATTGACGGCGTACTTCTTGCTATAACCGTTACTTTTGTTAATATTTTTTTGAGCGTTGTATCGTCAACATTTTCAATTTCAGACGCCGTTATAACTTCACTTTCAAGTTTAGCAATACCTAATTCTTTAGCAACCGAATATGCTGTAATCGAATTATCCCCCGTAAGCATTTTTATCTTTATTCCAGCACTTTTACACTGTTCAACGGCCGAATATACGTCTTTGCGAATTTTATCCATCAACACCACGTAAGCGTCAAATATAAAACCATTTCCATCATTATGAGCAAATGCCAACACTCGCTTTGCTTGGTGTTGATACGCCTGCATTTCACTAATAATTTTGTTTTGCTGAACTTCGGTTAAATTACACAATGGCAAAACTTTCTCGGGCGCACCTTTTATCAACGTCCTAGTCGCCTTGTTAACGCTTATTTTCGTTTCCATAAACTTCTTATCACTATCAAACGGAACACGGCTCAAAACGTCAAATTCGCCACGATAACGTGAAATATTTTTTACTTTTTTATTACCTAAGACAAAATCCAAGAGAGCGCATTCAGTTCCACTCCCCATAAACGACACTTGCTTCCCTTGTTTAACAACATTAGCACCATTATTACAAATAAAATTCTGTAATAAAACGTCCGATAAATCATCACTTTTTACCGAACACATCCCACCCGAACAAACACTTACAACACTCATTTTATTCATGGTGAGCGTACCTGTTTTATCCGAACAAATTACGCTAACGGCACCCGTTGTTTCCGTTGCAATCATTTTTTTAATTAGTGCGTTTTCTTTTGCAAGTTTTATCATATTTAACGCCAACGAAACGGCTACAATAGTCGGCAATCCTTCTGGAACGGCCGCAACAAGCAAAATAATGCACGAAATAAATAATTCTTGCACAGACGCAAAAGAAACGGTTCCAAGCACAATTTGTTTAATAATAGAAACAATAAACACTAATCCCGCACAAATTCCACCGATAATAGAGATTATTTTGCCAAGTTTAGCAAGCTTTTGTTCTAGCGGAGATTTAATCTGCTCTTTTTCCTTTAATGCGTCTGCAATATCACCTATTTCAGTTTTATCACCAACAGCAGTTACCACCATTTTCCCAGACCCGCTAGATACAAACGTGCCAGAAAACACACAATTTATTCTTTCTGCTAGCGGAATATCTTTCGTTAACACAACGCTAGCATTTTTAAGAACGGAACTGCTTTCACCCGTTAACGCAGATTCGTTTACGCTTAATCCGTTAGTCTCGATAAGCCGACCATCTGCTACTATTTTATCACCACTATCTAGGTATATAATATCGCCAACAACAACTTCCGACTGATTTATAACTTGTAATCCGCCGTCTCTAATAACTTTAACGGTAATTTTATCATATATTTTATTTAATTCTGAAAAAGCTTTTTCTGAACTGCCTTCCATAATTAGAGTGATTGATACCGACAACAATATTGCCGCAAGCACACCAAAACTTTCAGCAAAATCCATTTCACCTATTTTTAAGAATTTACCAAGTCCCGTTCCAAAAGCAACGATAAAACTGATGACAAGAATAATCATCATAGGTTCTTTTAATGCCGAGAATATTTTGCACGCAAGCGACTTTTTCTTTTGCTTTGATAAAATATTTTTACCGAAAATCCTACTATTTTCTTGTCGCTTTACACTTGTTAAACCAACTGAAGGATTTATTTTTAACTCTTTTAACACCGATTCAAATGACTTTGTATGCGCCACTATAACTTCACCTCCGCACCATAATAAAATTATGCACGGACAAGTTTAACTATTACTAACAAAAAATACAACCCTCGAAAATTCGAGGGTTGTGCGTTATTCTTGTATTATTTGATTTAGTTTTTCTATTAGCAATTTATCGCATTCTTCCTTATTTTCATACAAGAATTGCTTGTTGAGTTTTTTATACTTTTCGACGCATAGTTTTCTAAACGGAAGTAATCTCAAATTAAAAACAGTATCGGCAAACTCATTTTTCAGTTCTTTTAACGCAAGAATTTTTTCTTCACAGTCATTTACGGTTGGGACTATAACACAAGTAAGTTCCACTTTTTTCCCGCAATCTTTACATGTTTGTAAGAACTGACGATAAACGGTTAAATCGTCTGTTTCTTGATTTTTAACGTCGCATATAAGATATTCACAAGTTTCAATTACGTTTTTATCAACAACGTGCCCGTTTGTTTCAATAGCAACTTTTATTCCGTTTTTCGCTAGTTCCCTATTCAATGAAACAACGAAATCCGCCTGCAAAAATGGTTCGCCACCAGACAGCGTTACTCCACCACGCTTAATATATATTGAATACCTTTTTATGCGGTTTACAAGTGATTTTACCGTGTATTCTTCGCCTTTTTCATATAACGTTTCAGGGTTATGGCAAAACGGACACGCCATATTGCACCCAGAAAAGAACACTACTACTCTGAGTCCCTTTCCATCAACCGCAGAACCGCTATAAATACTGTCGATATAACCTTTACATTCTTTCATGGAAAGTTCTCGAAATAACTTCTTTTTGCTGTTCTTTGCTAAGTCTGTGGAAATTTACCGCATAGCCAGAAACACGAATTGTTATGTTTGGATATTTGTTAGGATCTTCCATTGCTTCGATTAATTTTTCACGATTAAGCACGTTTACGTTAAGGTGGTGCGCACCTTGAACGAAATATCCGTCAATCATATCGGTTAAATTTTCTACTCTAGTCTTCTTGTCCGCACCTAAACTATCAGGAACTATCGAGAAGGTGTTAGATATTCCGTCTTTACAACAAGAATAAGGAATTTTAGCAACCGAGTTAAGAGAACATAATGCGCCTGAACAATCTCTACCACTCATAGGATTTGCGCCTGGTGCAAAAGGTTCGCCCGCCTTTCTTCCATCAGGAGTTGCACCCGTCTTTTTACCATACACAACGTTAGAAGTGATTGTTAATACTGATAAGGTTGGGATTGACTCTCTGTACGTAGGCGTCTTTTTAAGTTCCTTATAGAAATCTTTAACAAGCGACACGGCAATTTCATCTACCGCATCATCATCATTACCGTATTTTGGGAACTTTCCTTCAACGTCAAACCCGTTGATAAGTCCGTTTTCTCCAATCTTTGCCGTAACAGACGCATATTTGATTGCAGACAAACTATCAGCAACAACAGAAAGCCCTGCAACACCACACGCCATAAATCTATCTACTTCGGTATCGTGAAGTGCCATTTGAATTTTTTCGTAAGCATACTTATCGTGCATATAGTGAATTACGTTAAGTGTATTGATATACACCTTACACAACCAGTTACGATATTTTTTATATGCTTCCATAACTTCATTGAAGTTCAGTTTACCAGAGAATTGTTTGCCAACAGGGGCAATCTGCTTGCCGTCCTTTTCGTCTTTGCCACCGTTTAATGCAAGCAATAATAATTTACCAAGGTTACATCTTGCGCCAAAATATTGCATTTGCTTACCGATTTTCATAGCGGAAACGCAACATGCGATACCATAATCATCTCCAAAATCAGGGCGCATTACGTCATCATTTTCATACTGAATCGAATCGGTGTCAATGGATACCGCAGTACAGAAATCCTTAAAGCCCTTTGGAAGTTTTTCCGACCATAAAATCGTTAGGTTAGGTTCTGGTGCAGGTCCTAAATTGTACAAAGTATTAAGCACTCTAAATGAGTTTTTGGTAACGAGCGTTCTTCCGTCTTCACCCATACCACCAACACTTTCCGTTGTCCACGTGGGGTCTCCGCCGAAAAGTTCGTTGTATTCAGGAGTACGAAGTTGACGAGATAAACGAAGTTTTATAACAAAATCGTCCATCATTTCTTGCGCTTCTTGTTCGGTGATTAAACCACGTTTTATATCACGTTCGATATAAATATCTAAAAAAGTGCTAACACGCCCCAAACTCATTGCTGCGCCATTCTGTTCTTTTATAGCGGCTAGATATGCAAAATACGTCCATTGAATTGCTTCTTTTGCGTTATTTGCAGGCATTGAAATATCAACCCCATAAATTAACGCCATATCTTTAAGTTTTTTCAAGAAATCAATTTGCTTGTATAGTTCTTCAATAAGACGGATATTTTCCGCAGTCATGTCTTGCATTGAAAGATTTTCTTTATCTTTTTGCTTTTCTGCAATCAACACGTCAACACCATAAAGTGCAACACGGCGATAATCTCCGATAATTCTTCCCCTGCCATAAGCATCTGGAAGCCCTGTCAAAATCCCTGCGTGACGAAGCGCACGCATTTCAGAATTATAAACGTGGAAAACGCCATCATTATGAGTAGTTTTATAAGAAAATTCCGTTTCTACTTGATCAGATAATTTATAACCATACGCTTCGCATGCCTGACGGCACAATCTAATACCACCAAATGGATTTATTCCCCTTTTTAATGGATGATCTGTCTGTAAGCCTACAATCAATTCATTCTCTTTATCAATATAACCAGCTTCGCAAGTAGTTAGCGAAGAAACGTGCTCTGTATCAATATCGTACACGCCACCACGCTTTGCTTCTTCTTGCAAAAGCGCATTGACCTTTTCCATAAGTTTATCCGTTCTTTTAGTTGGTCCGGATAAGAAATCAGAGTTACCTTCATACGGAGTATAATTAAGCTGTATGAAGTTTCTAACGTCTATTTTGTCACAATAATTACCGAGGTTAAACCCTTTCCATGCCTCAAAGTTCATAAAACGTCCTCCTTTATTATTTCATAAAAAACTGGGCAGAACACTGTGTTCTGCCCAGGTGGTCGGCTGTTATATTTTTCCGTTCCCCACAGTAAACTCTGTAAATCCACCAGTTGCGGAAAAAATTATTTATTTCTATTAACAGTATAACCTTATTTTTTTACCTTGTCAACCATTTATTTAAATTTAAATTGACAGTTTTTAGTTACCGTAAACGTAACCTAATCTACCGATAGGTGCGCTATCTCCGCTTACGTAACAATCCATAATGTGTTCGGTGTTTGCGTCAACGTACCAGTTTTGCACGTTATCGGTTACTTTGAATCTGATTTTTGTTTCCGCCCCATTTCTATCTATTGCTAGTCTTTGGAGTTTTATCATCATCAAATTACCTTCTACTCTTATCTGTGCACCGCCAGCACTCTCCCAAACACCATTATTATATTTATGTAAACTCGTGCGTCCATTTAATACGTTAGGATTACGGTTTATTACGTAATTAAAACCTGCAAACGTATTTTCACCATACTCTGTGCCGATATATAAATTCATCCAGTTTGTTCCGCCCGAATAGTCAGTTATATCCGCAGCCGTTTCTATGCAGAAATAATAGAAATTATCGTCGTTTGTTACTTTAATATTAACTATATCGTTACGATTTGAATTATCTACGTAATGAATTGTTTTGCCTGTTGCGTCCCATGAATCTCTAGCAATAGCATCTCCCCTAAAATCTGCATACTCAGTAGCGTTAACACCATTCCAAAGATTAGATATAGTGTCGCCGTTCAAATCTACCGTTGCTGTCGGGAAATTATATTTTACAACGTCTGTCATTTTAAGTTTTCTTAAATTATACATAAGTTGCAAGTAATAGTTATCGCCATAACCATCTGGGTCTCGCATCATTTCCATATCACGTGAGTACTCGTTATTAAATAGGTCAACGAAGTTTACACCCGTCGTGTTATTTGCATTGGGTTCCCCAATATAATTATGCGCAGTTGGGTTATGTGGTTGTTTTTGAGCAATCCACTCGTTCCAACCAGTTACCATAACTGTTTTTATTTCAGACTTTTTCTTAAATACTTCATCCCAAAGTTGTTGAGCTGCAAGACCGTCCTTCCAGTCTCCTTCAATTTCTTTGGTGTAAATATTATAGCCTCTGTGTGATTCTGGATTACACTTGCTCGTAGAATGACAAATTATTCTACCACTGTTGTCTTTGTACCAATCTTGTCCTTGTTGTCCAACTGAAACAGCCGCAAAACCATCTCTTTCTGCTCCGTTTGATGCACTGTGGACTTCGATATATTCTAAGCCTTTGCCTGCGGTTTCACCAGCATACCTACTCCAACTAATCCACGGAACTGAATTAGTTTGCTTACTTAAATTTGTTGCAACGTTTGGCCATTTAGAATCCTTAAAATCAAAGAAATTAAGTAACGTTTCATCAGTTGTAACAACGCCAGCTTTTGTTATATTTTGATTTGTGCCGTTCCCATTGTTTTCGGTTATACCCACAATCATAGGTTTACCGTTAGGCGCATACCAAATATCATTATAAGTTCCAGACGTATAGAAAGCATTATAAAGCGCTTTGACCGTAGCATCAGCCATAGTGTTGGTATAGAAATATACCTTAGGAACGTTAAAGCCTTGATTATGGAATTGCAATAGCACGTTCAAAAGTTGAGTTACAGCGTGCGTAAAAATACGTGGATTGTCCCCATCAGAATTTGTCATATCAAGACAAATATAGTCAAGCCCTGCAGTTGTAAATAGTTCAACGTGACGGGTTAACACCCATACATCTGACGGCAAATAATAACCATAAAGCGGTTCGCCCCAGTAATAGAAATGTTGAACGTCATCAGCAGACCAAAGTTTTTCCACATCTCCTTGGCTTCCGTTTTGTAATTCTGTGATATTATTAATACTTGTCAAAACGCTATTTTTTGATTGTGCATTAATATCCGCACCAAAATCTCCGTGCCATAAGTGATAGAACACGCCAACGTCATAATCTTCTTCTCTTTTTGCGCCAACGGTTATTTCTCTACCTACTTCGTCAACCGTTGCAAGAAGATTTGCACTATTTTGATACTTATTTCCAACTTCTAAAACAGGAACTTCCACATCCCCACCATCATCTGGATTTGATGGTTCTTCTGGTTCAACAGGTGGATCAACAGGATCTGTCGGCTCACTTGGATCAGATGGTTCTTCTGGCTCCACTGGTGGGTCAACAGGATCTGTCGGCTCACTTGGATTAGATGGTTCTTCTGGATTATCAGCAGGGTTTACAACAGTTACAGAACATACTGCAAAAAAACCACCATCTTCTGTGGTAACCATAATAATTGCCGTTCCTACCATTAACGATTGAACTTTTCCAGTTCCATTAACATGCGCAACAGAACTATTAGAACTACTCCACGAAACGTTTTTATTAGTTGCGTTAGTCGGATTAATTGTAGCAACTAACGTTTCGGACTCGCCAACGTTTAACGTTAACTCCGTTTTATTTAACGTGATGCTAGTTACAGATACGTTATCATCAGGTGGTATTTGATTACACCCAAAACTTGTTAACGCCAACACAACTGCAACGACTGCTATCACAAATTTTTTATATAATTTTTTTATCATTTTAGGCTCCATAAGAGTTTTTAAAAATTAAATCGTAATAACAAAAAATATATTATACACCCGCCCGCAAAAAGCAGGCGGTTGTCGTCTAATTAACAGCCATAAACGTACCCTAATCTGCCGATAGGTGCGCTATCTCCGCTTACGTAACAATCCATAATGTGTTCGGTGTTTGCATCAATATACCAGTTTTGTACGTTATCAGTTACTTTAAATCTGATTTTCGTTTCTTCTCCGGCACGATCAATTGCTAGCCTTTGAAGTTTTATCATCATCAAATTGCCTTCAACTCTTATCTGTGCACCACCGGCACTTTCCCAAGCACCGTTATTATATTTATGCAAACTCGTGCGTCCATTTAATACGTTAGGATTACGATTTATTACGTAATTAAAGCCTGCAAACGTATTTTCTCCATATTCTGTGCCGATATATAAATTCATCCAGTTTGTTCCGCCCGAATAGTCAGTTATATCCGCAGCCGTTTCTATGCAGAAATAATAGAAATTATCGTCGTTCGTTACTTTAATATTAACTATATCGTTACGATTTGAATTATCTACGTAATGAATTGTTTTGCCTGTTGCGTCCCATGAATCTCTAGCAATAGCATCTCCCCTAAAATCTGCATATTCAGTAGCGTTAACGCCATTCCAAAGATTAGATATAGTGTCGCCGTTCAAATCTACCGTTGCGGTTGGGAAATTATATTTTACAACGTCTGTCATTTTAAGTTTTCTTAAATTATACATAAGTTGTAAGTAATAGTTATCGCCATAACCATCTGGGTCTCGCATCATTTCCATATCACGTGACGCCTCGTTATTATATACGTCAATAAACCTCGTACCTGAAGGATTAAATTCGCCTGGCGCATTAGCATATTTAGGATCTGCAGGCTGTTTTTGCGCAACCCACTCGTTCCATCCAGTAGCCATTACCGTCTTAATTTTAGATGAATTATCGTGTACGAAATCCCACATGGTTTGAAAGGACAAGCCTTCCCTCCAATCTCCATCAATTTTTTTTGTGACGTTACTATATCCTCTATGCGTTAAAGGCGCACCTGAACTAGCACAAGACAATCCTTTTGGTCCGTATGGAGCATGCTGTGCAATAGGTAGCGCAACGTATCCATCTCTCTCTTCTCCTAATGACTGACTAAAGATATCTGGTTGATCCCAACTCATCCACGGCATAGCATTTCCCTGTGCCTCTAAGTTCGTCTGGATTTGTGGCCATTTTGAATCTTTGAATTCAAAATAATTAAGCAATGTTTCATCTGTAGTCAATATATTCGGGTCACTAACGTCTTCATTAGTGCCGTTACCGTTCTTTTCTGTAACTCCTACAATTAATGGCTTACCGTTGGGCTTATACCACAAATCTTCGTTTTCCCCAGATTTATAAAAATTATTATAAATTGCTGTAACCGTAAGGTTTGCCAAACTATTTGTATAAAACATGATTTTTGGAGTCTTGAAACCTTGATTTTGATAGTTCCTAAGAATAGTGAGGAATTTAGTTACAACTTGAGTATATAATCTTGGTGTTGTAGGCCCGCCTGGATTCGTTGCATCAATACATATATAATCTAATCCAGCGGTCGTAAATAATTCTATATGACGAGTTAGCACCCAATCATCCATGGAAGCATAATACCCATAAAGTGGCTCGTTCCAATAGTAAAATTCATTTACGTGAAGATCTGGTGCAAACAGTTCCTCCGCTTTACCATCGTCAATCAAATGTTGTGCATTAAGCAAATTCGGCATACCGCCCCTCGATTGAGCCCAATCATAATCTCCAAAATCCCCGTGCCACAAATGATAGAACACGCCAACGTCATAATCTTCTTCTCTTTTTGCGCCAACGGTTATTTCTCTACCAACATTATCGACGGTTGCAAGAAGATTTGCGCTATTTTGATACTTATTTCCAACTTCTAAAACAGGAACTTCCACATCTCCACCATCATCTGGATTTGTTGGCTCTTCTGGTTCAACAGGCGGGTCAACAGGGTCAGTCGGCTCGCTTGGATCAGATGGTTCTTCTGGCTCAACAGGTGGATCAACAGGATCTGTCGGCTCACTTGGATCAGATGGTTCTTCTGGCTCCACTGGTGGGTCAACAGGATCTGTCGGCTCACTT
>SVIE01000079.1 GCA_015069625.1 Clostridiales bacterium
AAATCACGGTGTGTGCAAACACGGCTATTGCAGCGCAATCGGTTGCTTCGTCGGATAGGAACGACGTTGCCGCTATTTCTTCTTACGACTGCTTGGAACAGTATGGTTTAATTGCACTAAAAGAAAAAATTCAGGATACGGATAGTAACTTCACAAAGTTCATTTGCATAAGCAAGAACCTAGAAATTTACCCAGGAGCAAATAGAACAAGCGTCGTGTTCTCCACAGCGCATAAGCCAGGCGCACTCTATAACGTTATGGCACGTTTATCTGCGCTCGGTATCAACGTAATCAAACTGGAAAGCCGTCCTATTGTCGGCAAAGATTTTGAATTCTTATTTTACTTCGACTTAGATTCTTCCGTTTATTCAGAAGAATTTGAACAACTCATATTCGAACTTGAAAATCAAGTTCAAGGATTTAAATATTTCGGGTCATATTCGGAAATCAATTAACTATGGAATACGGTTTAATCGGTGAAAAGTTAGTTCACAGTTTCTCTCCTAAAATTCATAAAGCGTTAGCAAATTATAATTATTCACTCTGTCCGCTAAGTAAAGATGCGGTTGCAGAATTTTTGCGCACGAAAAATTTTAAGGGAATTAACGTAACTATTCCGTATAAACAAACTGTAATCGAACATCTTGATGAATTATCAAACGAAGCAAAACGCATAGGCGCAGTCAACACGGTTAAAAACAAAAATGGTAAACTTATCGGATATAATACCGATTATTTCGGATTTAAGTATATGCTGGAATCTGTTGAAATGGAAGTTAGGGACCAAGTTGTTGCCGTGTTAGGAACGGGTGGCGCATCTAAGGCTGTTAAGGCGGTGCTTGAAGATTTAGGGGCGAAAGAAATCGTGTTTATTTCTCGTAGTGGAGAGTGTAATTACGACTATTTGCATAATCGCCAAGACGTTAATATAATCGTCAATTCAACACCCGTCGGCACATACCCAAACGTAGAAGATTGCCTTGTGGATTTAAGTGTGTTTTCTAATCTTAAAGGGGTTGCCGATTTAGTTTATAATCCAAGCATAACAGAATTAATTTATAGGGCGAAACAACTTGGAATTAAGTGTGTTAACGGACTTTCTATGCTTGTTGCACAGGCTAAAAAATCAGCAGAAATATTTTTAGGAAAAGATATTGATGATACGGTTATTAAAGATGTAACTTCAAGTATTGAGCGTCAAACAAAAAACCTTGTTTTAGTAGGTATGCCAGGTGTTGGGAAGACAACGATAGGTAAACTAATAGCAACTAAAACGGGTAGAGAATTTATTGATTCAGATATAGCGTTTACTGAAAAATTTAATAAAACCCCTGCCACGTATATACTCGAAAATGGCGAAAAGGCGTTTAGAGATAGCGAAGAAGAAGTGTTAAAGGGATTGCTTAAAGAAAGCGGAAGAGTTATTGCAACTGGTGGCGGTGCGGTAATTAGGGACGTAAACGTTAAGCGCATGAAAAGTAATTCAACCGTGGTGTGGTTAAAGCGTGATATAACAAAACTTTCCACCACGGATAGACCGCTATCTTCAAGCGTGGAAAAACTTGCGGAAATGTTAAAAATAAGAACGCCTATGTATGAAAATGCAAGCGAATATAGTTTTGACGTGCAAGATGACCCAATGCCACTTGCGGAAAAGATTATAAAAGAACTTAGCCTATAAAGGAGAAACTTATGAAAATAATGGTAATCAACGGACCGAATATCAACATGCTTGGAATTCGTGAACCGAATATTTACGGCAAAAATAATTTCAAAACGCTTATTAAATCGGTTAAGAGATGGGCAAAAGAATTAGGCGTGAAGGTAAAAACTTTTCAGTCAAATTCGGAAGGTGAAATTATAACGGCAATTCAAAAATGTTATAAGAAATTTGACGGTATCGTCATTAACCCCGCAGGTTACACGCACACAAGCGTTGCGATTCTCGACGCCTTAAAATCGGTTAATATTCCAACGGTAGAAGTGCATATTAGCGACGTTGCTTCCCGTGAAGATTTCCGCCAGATTTCCTACGTTTCAAAGTATGCGGAAAAAACTATCGCAGGGTTAGGGATTGACGGTTATAAAATTGCTCTTGAATATTTATCAAGCAAATAAATGAATTTATAAATATAAGGCACGGTAATTTCTCCGTGCTTTTTTTATGCTTTTTTCACTTAAAATATATAAAAATTAAGTTTTTATTATATATACGCACGTGCATAAACAATATAATGCACGGCAAAAAGTGAATAAATTCACGCTTTTTTGCATTAAAAATGAATAAACATAAAATAATATTCAATTTTTATTCATAATAATGTAAATTTTTGCAAAAAAAGTTGAATAAACACGTATAAATTCTTGACAACGTCAAATTAAAAGGTATATACTATGCAAAGATAAAAATTTTGTCGGAGGACAGTTAGATATGAAAAAAGAAGACATTAAGAAAGTAGTACTTGCATACTCGGGTGGACTTGACACGTCAATCATTATTCCGTGGCTCAAAGAAAACTACAACAATTGTGAAGTAATTGCAGTTGCTGCAAACGTTGGTCAGGCAGATGAACTTGAAGGTCTTGAAGAAAAAGCAATCAAAACGGGTGCATCTAAACTTTACGTTTTAGATCTTACCGACGATTACGTTGATAACTATATTATTCCTTGCGTAAAGGCAGGCGCAATTTACGAAGAATATCTTTTAGGAACAAGCCATGCACGTCCTTGTATTGCAAAGGCACTTGCAGAAATTGCTATTAAAGAAGGAGCAGATGCTATTGCGCACGGATGTACCGGTAAGGGTAACGACCAAGTTCGTTTTGAACTTGCATTTAAGCACTTCGTTCCAAATATGAAGATTATCGCTCCATGGAGAGAATGGGATATCAAATCTCGTGAAGAAGAAATCGAATACGCAGAAGCACACGATATTCCACTTAAAATAAACAGAGAAACCAACTATTCAAAAGATAAAAACCTTTGGCACTTATCACACGAAGGTATGGATTTAGAAGATACGGGTAACGAACCTTTATATGAAAAAGAAGGTTTCTTAGAAATGGGCGTTTCACCCATCAATGCTCCTGACGTTCCAACCTACGTTGAACTTGAATTCGTTAAAAATATACC
>SVIE01000017.1 GCA_015069625.1 Clostridiales bacterium
TACAATGCCTTGCGCCTTGTTCTCATATTCGTAAACCGTCTTAAACACTGGGCTTTCAAGTTCTGCTACCTGCTCCACCCCTTCTGCAACGCCGTCAATAACTTTATCGGTTAAGGCAAGCCTATCTAAAAATGCAGGACTTTTTCCGTTTATTTTAGCGTTTTCCATGTCTTTTGCATTTTCCGTTTTAAGATATTCCTTTTCGTCACGCAAAAGTTTTGCAACTAGTTTTAAGGTGGCATCTATCTTTTCTTTATCAAGTTTTATAAGTTCACTGCTTGCTTTTTTTGCTCTTTCCCCAAGCGTTTCAAGATAGTTCATCCGTTTTCTCCTTTTTAGCAAATATCCTTTTAAGTTTATTTTTTATTCTTAATTTCAAGCGGAAAAACCACAGTCTAATTTTTCTTCTCTTTTTCCGCCTATACCATTTAGCAACCTTAATTAAATAGCCACTTTCAGTAACGTCAATATACTTTTTACCACGGTAAAATCCCTGCAAAACCCCTAATACGTCCCCTTCTGAAACGGTTTCTACATAATCTTGGCTATCACCTTGCATAACGTACCCGTTAGGCAAAACTTCAACAACTCTATGAAGGACTGCAGAGCCGTCTTTACGCTCGAATAGCGCAACGTCGAAAAGGCTAAGTCGGTCATCTTTTTTTCTCGTTACGATAACCGATTGCTTTTCCCCTTTGATAAACGGCCACATGCTGTTTCCAGCCGGCACAAAGGCTATAACTGCGCTTTCTCCGAGAGCCTTTCTATAATCGTTTCTCATCTTAATAAATCCTGAACGCCTTCTCTGGCTTTCTCTTTTTATTTTCGTTCTTTAAGGTTTTACCTTTTGTAGTTCTCGGTTCAATAGAAATGTCTTCCGTGTTAACGCCGAACGCTACGCCGAAATTATCTACAACCGCAAAGTCGAACGGTTCTTTTACGTATTGAGCGTAAATAACTTTATCGCCCTTTCCAAGTGAAGCAATCATAACCCCCTTTCTATATCTTGGCATAGGATCGATTGTGCAAGTGATAACACGTTTATAGAAACTTCCGTCAGTTACGATTAAAATTTCGCCCACGTCTTCTACTTGCGAAACGTAAATAATCTTATCACCCTTACTTAGATTTATTCCCTTTACGCCACCTGCAACTCTGCCTTGAACGGGAATATCGTCTTTAAGTGCATTAAGTACCGTGCCTTGTTCGGTTACGAAGGCTATGGTTGTATCTGGCATGTCTTGTTGAACGCAAATAAGTTCATCACCATCTTTAAGTTTAATTGCTTGATAATACGGTTTAATTACCGTGTATTCACTCCATTCCGTCTTTTTAATCAATCCGTCTTTCGTGATAAATAATAGGTGTCCTTCAGGCATCTTGTTTTCATCCACTTCAAAGAATGCTACGGGATATTCGTTTCTTGCACACTCTTTTGCAACGTAATTAAATTTAACACCCTTTTCACGATAACGGCACTCTGGCGCAATTTCCACGTCTATCTTATGACAATTACCAAGGTTTGTGAACGCATAAAGCGTTTTATCACTACTAATTCTGCAAAGTGCTGTTATACCATCATCAGCAGAAGTGTTATCCTTTATTGCTTTATCGCTTGACGTGAAATTTCTTTCAGTCATCTTCTTAAACATTCCGCCTGCTGTGAACGCAACGACGAAATTATCTATCTTTTTAAGTTCTTTTTCTACGTCAACTGATGCAATTTGTTCGCCACCCGCCGTCATGATTGAACTTCTTCTAATATCTCCGTATTTTTTCTTGATAGCGGTGAGTTCAGACTTAACGACGTTCATCTGACGTGCTTTACTTGCAATTATCGATTCAAGTTCGGCAATACGTTTTTTAAGCATAGCAAGTTCTTCTTCAAGTTTGGTTACTTCAAGTTTAGTAAGCCTTGCAAGTCTTAAATCCAAAATAGCGTTTGCTTGCGCTTCAGAAAGAGAAAATCTCGCACGGAGTTTCGCTCTTGCATCCGACGTGTTATCCGCCTTTTTAATAATTTGAACAACTTCGTCAATATTTTTAACTGCAACGATAAGTCCTTCTAAAATATGCGCTCTCTCTTTTGCCCTTTCAAGTTCAAATTTACAGCGTCTTAAAATAACTTCACGTTGATAATTAACGTAATAACCGATTATATCCAAAAGCCCTAACTGACAAGGTTTACCATGTGCGATTGCAACCATGTTGATACCAAACGTAGTTTCTAAGTCGGTGTTCTTATAAAGGTATGCTAAAATCTTTTTAGCGTCAACGTCCTTTGCAAGTTTAATTACCGCACGCATGCCGTTTCTATCCGATTCGTCAACAACGTCCTTTATTCCGCCAAGCACGTCCTTTCTTTCTTCACGCATGTCCGCAATCTTTTTAAGTAGGGTGGCTTTATTTACTTGATAGGGAAGTTCAGAAATAACAAGGCTTTGCTTTTCCCCTTCCCTTTCCACCGTAACACGTGCACGAACTTTTATCTTGCCCCTGCCCGTTTTATACGCTTCTTCAAGTTCTTCGCCTGCAATAATATATCCACCTGTTGGAAAATCGGGGGCGGGGATATAATTCATCATATCTTTTAGGGAAATTTTAGGATTATCAATATAGGCAATCGTTCCGTCGATTACTTCCACTAAGTTGTGTGGTGGGATATTAGTTGCAAGCCCTACCGCAATACCTGACGTACCGTTAACTAAAAGGTTAGGATATCTTCCAGGGAGAGTTTCTGGCTCTTCAGTCGTATCGTCAAAGTTAAGATTAAAGTTAACCGTATTCTTGTCAATATCTTTTAAGAGTTCTAAGGCAAGTTGTTCTAATCTCGCTTCGGTGTACCTATATGCAGCCGCACCGTCCCCGTCCACAGTACCAAAGTTACCATGCCCGTTAACAAGTGGCATACGCATATTAAAGTCTTGCGCTAAACGAACGAGCGCATCATAAACGGAACTATCACCGTGCGGGTGATATTTACCTAAAACGTCACCGACGATTTTTGCGCATTTTCTGTGCGGTTTATCGTGCGTTAAGCCCATTTCATACATAGCGTATAAAATTCTTCTTTGAACAGGTTTCAAACCGTCTTCTACTCGTGGGAGCGCACGGTCTAAAATAACGTTTTCCGCATACGGAATCATTGAGTTTTTAAGCACTTCGTCAAGCGAACTGACAAGTAATCCCTTTTCGTTTTCCATAATAGATTATTCCTTTATGAACGTTTCATTTTAGCAAAATTATCTTGCTTATTAAAATCTGCGTGGTCGAAGATATATTGCTTTCTTGCAGCAACTTCGTCACCCATTAAAATTGTGATTAATCTTTCGGCTTCTGCAACGTCTTCAAGCGACACTTGCATCATTGTTCTGCTCTTTGGGTCCATTGTGGTTTCCCAAAGTTGAGAAGGATCCATTTCCCCAAGCCCTTTATATCTTTGAATTGTGTAACCTTTGCCCACCTTTTCAATCTTAGCGTTAAGTTCGCTATCGTTATAAGCATATTCTTCCACGTTGCCTTTTGCGACCCTATAAAGTGGTGGCATGCCGATATAAACGTGCCCAGCCGTTACAAGTTCTTTCATATACCTAAAAAAGAAGGTTAAAAGTATTGCCCTAATATGCGCACCGTCTTGATCGGCATCTGATAAGATGATTACTTTATGGTACTTTAAGTTATCAATATTAAAGTCCTTGCCGATACCCGTTCCTAGTGCGGATATAATAGTTCTAATTTCTTCGTTTTGAAGAATTTGATCAATCTTTTTCTTTTCTACGTTAAGCGGTTTACCACGAAGTGGTAAGATTGCTTGGAATTGACGCATTCTTGCTTGTTTTGCACTTCCACCTGCAGAATCACCTTCCACTATAAACAATTCGTTAAGTTCGGGTTTTCTTCCTGAACAAGAAGCAAGTTTACCAACAAGATTTTGGGCTTCAATGCTTTTAGATGCCCTTGCAATTTCCTTTGCTTTTTTAGCCGCCATACGTGCTTTTGCTGCACCCATAGCCTTTTCTAAAATTCTATCAAAAGTTTTAGCAAGTTTCTTATTTTTCATAAGTTCAGCAAGTTCATGCACCGTTACGCTTTCAACCGCTGGGCGTGCCTCGGGGTTACCAAGTTTAGTTTTGGTTTGCCCTTCAAACTGAACGTTTTGCATTTTAACTGAAATTATTGCGGTTAAACCTTCCTTGAAATCTTCTCCCTGCAAGTTTTCATCCTTTTCTTTTAAGACGTTTCTTTCCCTTGCATAGTCGTTAAGCACTCTAGTAAGCCCTGAACGGAAACCCGTTTCGTGCATTCCCCCTTCTGCAGTTGGAACGTTATTAACGTAAGAATACAAACTATCCACGTAGTTATCCGTGTGCTGAATTGCAAACTCTACCACTATTCCGTCCTTTTCCGCCTTAGCGTAAAGCGGTTCGCTATAAAGGGTGTTTTTACTTTCGTTTAGGTATTTAACAAAGTCGGTTAACCCCCCGTCAAACTTAAACGTTTGGCGGTAATCTATTCTTTCGTCATAGAATGTTATTTCTAATCCTTTATTTAAAAAAGCAAGTTCTTTAATTCTTTTTAAGATCGTCTCTGAATTAAAGATAACCGTTTCGAACACACGTTTATCAGGCATAAATTGAACGAACGTGCCGTGCTTTTTAGTCTTTACCTTAGTATCTTTAAGCGGGGCTTTCGGAATACCAGAGCGCACTTTCCCACTTGCCTTATCTAAAAAGGAAGAAAATTCCATTTCATAGATTGTGTTTTTGAAAATCTTTACTTTAAGCCACTCTGAAAGAGCGTTAGTTACTGATGCGCCAACGCCGTGAAGACCGCCCGAATAACTATAATTATCCGAGTTAAATTTTCCACCTGCATGAAGTTGAGTAAATACTACTTCTACACCTGAAACACCTGCCTTTGAGTGAATATCGGTAGGAATTCCACGTCCGTTATCTTCAACCGAAACGCTACCGTCTTTATACACTATAATTTCAATTCTATCGGCAAAGCCGTTTGCCGCTTCGTCAACTGCATTATCTACAATTTCCCAAAGAATATGGTGAAGCCCTTTTACGCTAGTTGTACCGATATACATACCAGGGCGCATTCTTACCGCATCTAATCCTTCTAGAATTTTGATATCCTCTGCCTTATAACTTCCTTTTGCCATTACCTTCTCCGTTTGTATAAGTGGGTTAACCATTTTTATACAAAGATTTAAAATTTTGCCATTTTGACATTATAATATAACTATTATACTATATCTTGTGGTTATAATCAAGTAGTATTCACAAAAAAATAGACAAGCGCATGAAAAAACCGCACAGTTTTTCCCGTGCGGTTTAATTAATTTTTTTTATTTTTTTATGCAATTCTCTCCACTATAAAACGAGCCTTTTTTATCTCGTCGATTATGCCGTCTAGCGCAAAATTTTCACTCGCATAAAAGGTAAGCGTCTTACTTTCTAAACTAACTTTAATTTTGGAAATTCCGCTAGTTTTTTCAGCAATTTCAGTTATCTTTTTTACACAATGATTGCACATCATATTCTCTATTTTTAACGTGAATTTTTGTTTTTTAACTTTGTCTTTGTTCTCCTTTTCCACCCCCACTCTAAGCGCATTTAACACCACGAATAGAGAACTTACACACATACAAGCAGAAGCAATTATCGGCGTTAACGTTACCCCAAGCATTGACAACGCACCACCTGCTATCGGAATACCTAGAAGGTTGTAAATAAACGCCCAGAATAAATTTTCTTTTTTTATACGAAGTGATTTCTTACTAGTGCTTATTCCATCAACTAACGCCTTTATGTTTCCACCCGTTAACACCACGTCCGCACTATCGATAGCAATATCCGACCCATTACCCATCGCAACGCCAACGTGTGCGCTTTTGAGCGCAGGACTATCGTTAATTCCGTCCCCTACCATAGCCACAAAATACCCTTCGGCTTTATACTTTTCCACCACTTCGTATTTTTCTGTCGGAAGCACGGAAGCACGATATTCTTCAATACCAAGTTCCTCGGCAATTACACTTGCCGTTTCTTCGTTATCACCCGTTATCATAACCGCTTTTATACCCTTCGATTTGAGTTCCCGTATAACTTCTTTCGCCCCGTCTTTAAGATAATCTGCAAGCGCAAATATTGAAACTAATCTGTCGTTTTCCGTTACGTAAATAACCGTCTTTCCCTTAAAGTTTTTAGGCAAATATTTATCGTCTATTTTAACGACTTCCGACACTAATTCTAAATTCCCGATACGATATTTTTCGCCACCGATTTTTCCGATTATCCCCCTTCCTAAAAGGTAAGAATATTCTTCCACTTTAATCTCGCTTTCCCCTAAATATTCGCAAATACATTTAGCGAGCGGATGTGAAGATTTTTGCTCTAATGCGGAAATTACGCCCGATAAATTTTTGTCAGAAAGATTGACGTAGTCAGTTACTTTCGGTTTTCCAACGGTAAGCGTTGCCGTTTTATCTAAAAGCACGCAGTTAGTTTTGCACAAGTTTTGCAAGCTTTCCGCATCCTTAAACAATATCCCGTGCTTAGCAGACCTGCCTGTTGCCGTCATAACCGCAACGGGTGTTGCAAGCCCAAGCGCACAGGGACACGATATAACCAAAACACTAATTCCAAAGTTAAACGACTTATATAAGTCCCCTGTTACCGCTATCCATACCGCAAAGCAGATTAACGCTAATACGGTTACTATCGGAACAAATACACCTGCAACTTTATCTGCAAACCTTTGAATAGGTGCTTTGCTTGCGCCTGCGCTCTTCACAGTTTCTAAAATCTTATTAAATAAAGTGTGTTCCCCTACCTTTTCAGCCTTAACCAAAAGATACCCCGAAAGAACAATACTTCCCGAAGTTATCACACCACCTACACTTATCTCTTCAGGCATACTCTCGCCCGTGATTGCCGATTTATCAACGCTTGCACCGCCTTCTACAACCACACCGTCAACGGCAATATATTCGCCAGATTTTACGGCAATTATATCCCCTTCTCTTATCTCGCTTGTATATACCGATTTTTCCTTTCCGTCAACCATTATGGTTACCGTTTGCGGAATTAGTTTGCTCAATTTTTCAATAGCACTTCCCGTCTTTTGTTTGGATATTTCTTCTAGCCATTTGCCAAGCGTTACTAGGGACACAACCATTGCAGAAGAATCAAAGAATACGTGCGTTGGATTTTGCGCACCCGCAAACAATAACACCGTCATAACTACACTATAAATAAATGCAGAGCATGAGCCAAGTGCAACAAGCGTATCCATATTCGGCGAAAGATTTTTAACCGCCTTTACACCATTTATAAAGAACCTGCGATTGATTATTAAAATAACTATCGCAAGCACTAATTGAATAGAAAAGTTTATTCGGTTATCATAAAAAACAGGTAAACCTATCGCTCCGCCTAAACACAAATACATTAACGGAATTAAAATACAAAGGGATATAAAAAAGCGATTTTTTAATATATCTGCATCAGAAATAGCACGTTCACTCTTTCCATTACCAAACGTGTAACCAAGTTTTACAACTGCAATTTCAATGTCCTTTTCGGTAACCTTTTCTTGGTTATAATCCACCGTAACCGATTTATCCAAAAGGGATACGGAAACGGAATTCACCCCGTCAAGTTTACCAACAGATTTTTCAATTCCTGACGCACAAGCAGAACAACTCATTCCGCCAACTGTAAATCTCTTTTTCATATTCCACTCCTATCGCTATTTTATCACGATTTTATTGCTTTTACAAGTTAACTTATAAAAATAAACCCCACTTTTTAAGTAGGGCTTATTTTTTTGGAGATTAATCATTATTATCTTGGTGATTACATTTTTCGCAATCACAAGAATTTTCTTTTTCTTTCTTCGGCTTATGCGCACAGCCAGAACAATTTGCGCAATCGCACCCGCAAGTGGATTTACCTTTTTTCTTATTTATGATAACGCTTACCGTTACACCCGCCACTATTAGCACACATGCTATTATGACCAAAATTTCTATAAGTTGCATACTATTTAACCTTTGAAAAACGCTTTTTATTATACGCTATGATTATAAATGCAACCGCCACCGCTACTGCTAAGTATATGAAACTTACCCACCAGAACGAGCCGATTAAATATATACCCGAAGCCACGATATACGACGTTGCAAGCCAGAACACAAGCGTCCACCTAAACGTTTTTTTGTTAGCCGATTCGCCACGTGCTGCGGCAACCGCTGCAAAGCAAGGAATCGTCGTCATATTGAAGGCTATAAACGCAAGCAAAGCAGGAAGAGTTATACCTGTGCCTTGAATCATCAAACTAACCGCACCAACACCACCGTCTGCTTCTACGTCGATTATTACCGATGTTAAACAAGCGGCAAGCGTTCCTAACGTGGAAACAACGTTTTCCTTAGCAATAAGCCCTGTTATTGCGGCAACGGCAAACACCCAACCCATACTGTTAAGTTGACTACCGAAGCCAAGCGGTGTGAATAACGGTTGAAGTAATTTTCCTATTCCACCTAATATACTTTGGTCCATCATTTCGTCAGGCAAGAATTCCCAACTGAAACTAAAATGACTTACAAACCAAATTACGATTGTTGATGCCAAAATGATGGTGAACGCCTTTTTAATAAAGTGTTTCGCCTTATCCCAAAGAAGCATCATCAAGTTTTTAAATTGCGGTGCATGATAAGAAGGAAGTTCCATGATAAAGGGTGGAATATCTCCCTTTAAGGTGGTTTCTCTCATAAGTATAACCGCAACTAGCGCCGTAACAACGCCTAGAATATACATTCCGTAAGTTATAACGTCAACGTTGCCAACGCCAAAGCTTGCAACTATTGCGCCCGAAACAGCCGTTAAAATAGGAAGTTTTGCACCACAACTAAAGAAAGGAATTACCCTTACCGTTGCTAGTTTTTCCTTATCGTCTGCAAGAGTTCTAGTGTTAATCATAGCGGGCACGGAACAGCCAAAGCCCATAATCATAGGAATAAACGCTCTGCCCGAAAGCCCGAATTTACGAAGTGCACGGTCTAATATAAAGGCTATTCTCGCCATATATCCACTATCTTCTAAAATAGAGAAGAACAAGAATAATACTAAAATTTGTGGCAAGAAAGACATTATCGCAAAGATACCGCCAAGTATTCCGTCACAAATAAGTCCGCCAACCCACTGTGGCGCAGAAGATAGCCAACCTGCAACTAAATCTGATATAGCAGTCGTTAGTACTTCTAGTAAATTCATTAGCACGACACCTGGTGCGTTGATACCACCTGCCCCGAATACCCCTTCAAATGCCGTTCCTTCAAGCGACACCCAGTTTTCAGGCAGTAAACCACCTAAAAACAAGAAGTTTTCAGAGAAGGTTAAGTGGAATATCGCAAATAAGATTAAAAGGAATATCGGAATACCCCAAATCTTATGCGTAAGCACCTTATCCGCCTTATCCGACGGAGTTACAACAAATTTATCTTTGTTTTTACGTTTAAGCGTTGGTGAAAAATACTTGGTTATGTATTTATATCTAGCATCCGCTACAAGCGCTTCAAAGTCGTCGCCAAATATCTCGTCTTGGTGAGTCTTCTTGAAGGCTTCTACCATGTTTACGGTATCTTTATGCATTAAAACTTCAAGCTCGTCAAGTTCTGCAAGTTTAACGGCGTGGAACATAGGGTTTAACACCCCTTGCCCTTCAAGTGCAATCTTAACGTCCCCTATAAAGTGCTTTAACGCTTGGTCTTCAATAACCGTTATCCCTTCTCTTTTTTGCTTGCACGTTTCATACGCACGGTCCATAAGTTTATCAAGATTTGTACCTTTAAGTGCAGAGATTTTAACAACGGGAATACCTAATCTTTTTTCAAGTTCGCCAGCGTCGATAGAGTCGCCACGTTTTTCAACTGCGTCCATCATATTAAGAGCAAGCACAACAGGAACGTCGATTTCTAAAATCTGCGTTGTTAAATACAAGTTACGTTCTAGATTAGTTGCATCTATTATATTGATAACGCAATCAGGTTTTTCGTCTAATATGTAATTTCTTGCAATAACTTCTTCCGAAGTGTACGGGGACAATGAATATATCCCTGGAAGGTCAACGATTGCAATCGGTTCGTTACATTTTTTATACACCCCTTCCTTTTTATCAACCGTTACCCCCGGCCAGTTACCAACGTGGGCGGTTGAACCTGTTAAATTGTTAAAAAGCGTGGTCTTTCCACTATTCGGATTACCCGCTAAACAAAATCTATACATTTGGATTTACCTCCAACGTAATACATGCTGCTTCTGATTTTCTAAGGGATAATTCGTAACTTCTAACCGTTACTTCAATCGGGTCTCCAAGCGGTGCTTTTTTTCTTAAATATATTTCTGCGCCATTGGTTATTCCCATATCGTAAAGTCTTCTTTTAACCTTACGTTCTCCACTAACGGCAATAACCTTTCCGCTTTCACCTATTATAAATTTGTCCAAAGTCTTAACCATATCCTCTCCCAAATGTGAAACAAATTTCAGATTTAACGCTAACATATTATCACTAATATTTTCAAATGTCAACAAAATGTGAAAAGTTTTTCATGTTTTTTAAAAAATTTTTTCTTGCTTTTTCTTTAAATATATTGTATAATGGAAAACATGAAAAACGAAGTGCGTCAACCTAGACAAGAAAGGTCAATTGAAAAGAAAAATAAAATTATAAAAGCTGGTTACGAATTATTCTCCGAAGTTGGTTATTACGGCACTAATACGGCTGAAATTGCCAAGCGTGCTGGTGTTTCCACAGGTATTGTTTACGGATATTTTCAAGACAAGCGTGATATTTTAATTTCCGTTTTAGAAATTTATATCGATAACGTTTTCGGTCCGTTTTTAAGACTATTTGACAACCTTAAACCACCCGTTGATTTTGATGCGCTTATTCCAAACGTTATAGATAAGGCAATTAAAACGCACAAGCAAAACCGCAAGATTCACGAGGCTCTTCACTCCCTTGCTTCATCTGACGAAGCGGTAGGTGCACAATTTATCGCCTTAGAAGATTCCATCACCTTAAAAATAGCGGAAAAATTAAAAAAACTTGACATAAAAATTGAAAACGCAAATGAAAAAATTCACTTTGCGCTTGGAATTATTCAGGACTTTTCACACGAATACGTTTTCGATAAACACGAATATATTGATTACGATATTATGCGTGAAATGGTGTCCGATACCATTATTAAACTGTTTAAGTAATTATTAAAAAACAAAAAAGGCGTTCAAATGAACGCCTTTTTATTATATTTTTATTCTCAAAATATCACCGCTATCAAGTAGTGTATTCGTGTATAGTTTTAGTTTTTGTTGAACGAGTTTCGCATCTTCAACAGGTTTATCCTTTTCATCCGCTATCTTTGTAACTGTGAAAGTTTTGTTAAACCTATCGCTTGGAGATAACACTTCAAGTTCATCCCCTACCTTGAACCTATTACGCATCTCTATTAGTGCGTAATCCCTATCCCTGTTACTTTCTAGCACGGTTGCAATAAACTTATGCGTGCCTTTACTTTGGCTATCGTCGTAATTTACCGTTCTATCGTTTTCACCTAAAAAGTATGCGGTGGTAAATTCACGGTGAGCCGTTTTTTCAAGTTCTAACTGATAAAGCGGGTTTTCTTTATATGCTACCCCTTGATCATAATATCCGTCAATCGCCCTACGATATGCGTTTATAACCGTTGCTAAATAATATTCAGACTTCATTCGTCCTTCAATCTTAAACGAACAAATTCCGCTATCTATCATTTCACCGATATAATCTAAAAGATTAAGGTCTTTACTGTTTAGAATATACGTGCCACGTTCGTCTTCTTCCATTTCCATATATCCGCACTCGGAATTCTTTTCCCTAATTTCATAATTCCAACGGCAGGCTTGAACGCACTCGCCACGGTTGCTTTTTCTACCCGTTCTAAAATCGGATAAAAGACATCTTCCACTATACGAAATACACATAGCCCCGTGAATAAACGTTTCTATTTCCATATTCGGTACTTTTTCGTGAATTTCTTTTATTTCTTTTAAGGAAAGTTCACGTGCTAAAATTACACGCTTAACCCCTAAGTTTTCATAAAATTGCACAGTTTTATAGTTTTGCGTGTTGGCTTGGGTAGAAACGTTTACGTTAAGATTTGGTGCAACCTTTCTACATAAATCAATTAAACCGATATCAGAAATTATCGCACCGTCAATGCCGATACATTCTAAAAACTTAAAATAGTTTTCTGCGTTTTCAATATCATAGTTTCTAGCGAAAATATTAACGGTTACGTATATCTTTTTGCCAAGCGAATGCGTATAATTTACCGCTTCAGTTAATTCTTCATCAGTAAAGTTCCCTGCGTTTGCTCTAAGGCTTAAAGCCTTACCGCCAACGTACACGGCGTCAGCCCCAAAATAGAGTGCCGTTTTAAGTTTTTGCATATCCCCAGCGGGTGCTAAAAGTTCAACTCTTTTCATAATTTTTCCGTTATTGACACACCGTCTTCAATATCTATAATTTCAGTGCGTAAAGTTTTATCGTTCTGTAAATAGTTTAGGAATTTTTCCATACTATTTTTCGTGGTGTTGTATCTATGCGGAATCTTATTTTGGCTATATACGTACCCCCTGAAAAGCACGTTATCCGCAAACAGAATACCACCTTTTTTTAGTAGTGGAATTAGGTTAAGTGCATACTCGTAATAATGCCCTTTCGGTCCGTCTAAAAAGATGAAATCATACTCACCCGTAAGCACGGGAATAATTTCAGAAGCATCACCTATAAAAAATTTAACTCTGTCCGAAAGATTAAAATTTTGATAGTTTTTTCTCGCTTCTTTTAGCACGTCTTCATCAATTTCAATACCCGTTAGCGTGGCTTCTTTGCTATGAAGTAGCATAGCAATTCCCGTAAGTCCAACGTTAACCCCAACTTCTAAAATCTTTTTCGGTTGATGTTTTTTTATTGTTTCCAAAAGCAAATCAAAGGACTTTTCTCGAAGCACGGGATTACCTTTTGCCTTTGCTTTTTCTCTTAATACTTTTATTTTTTCAAGCATATCACACCGTTAAAATTATCGGCATTATCATAGGATTTTTACCTGTTGCCTTAAACAAGTAATTCCTAATACTTTTTCTAATCACCGCATGCAATTCTTCTTGACTTTCTGCCTTTCTTAAATCAAAGTTTTTAAGCGTATTTAGTACGGCAGATTTCATTTCTTTTAGCATAAATTCGGCAAGCGTTACCCCTCTCCCCGCTATTTCAACTGATAACGCCCTAAACGACAATTCATCAATAGCCACGGCAACGCTAACAAGCCCTTGTTCACTCATTTTAATCCTATCACGAAGCACGAAGCTATCCGCTCCGTCAATGCCCGTTCCATCAACAAACCTTGACCCAGACGGAATGCGTTCACTAAACTTTGCCGTTCTTGACGTGAGTTCAACGGTATCACCTATTTCCGCAATTAAAATATTGCCTTCCTTCATACCTAAATCTTGAGCGAGAAGGGCATGCTTTTTAAGGTGGCGATATTCACCGTGCACAGGAATAAAGAATTTTGGATTTATTAACGAGTGCAAGGTCCTAAGTTCACCCTTACAAGCGTGTCCTGAAACGTGAATAGGCTCTAACGATTCGTAAATAACTTCTGCGCCTAGTCGGTAAAGATTATTGATAACACCATATATCATCTTTTCGTTCCCTGGTATAACAGACGCCGAAATTACAACCGTATCGTTTCTTCCGATAACCACTTTATTAAATTCGCCACAAGCCATACGGGTTAGCGCACTCATGGGTTCGCCCTGCGTTCCCGTTGAAACGATAACCACTTCTTCATCTTTAAAGTTTTTAATCCTTTCAACGTCTATAATTAAGTTTTCAGGAATATTCAGTTCTCCTATTTTAGAAGCGGCTTCGGCAATATTAATCATACTTCTACCAGAGAAGGCAATCTTTCTATTGTACTTAACCGCCAAATCTAAAATTTGTTGCAATCGATGAACGTTTGATGCGAAAGTTGCGATAATTAACCTACGCTTAATATTATCTGCAAACACGTGGTCAAGTGTGTCTTTAACCACTTTTTCGCTCATTGTCGTTCCTTCAATCTCAATATTGGTGGAATCTGCCATCATTAATAAAACACCCTTTTTGCCGATATCCGCAATACGGGCAAGGTTCATTGTTTCACCGTTAACAGGTGTGAAATCTATCTTAAAATCGCCCGAATGGAAAACCACACCAACAGGAGTTGTGATAGCAAGTGCCACCGCACCTGCAATAGAGTGATTTACGTTTATAAATTCCACCGAAAAACAACCGAGTTTTATGACCGACGACGGTTTAATGCAATTCAAAATGACGTCGTCAAGTTTAGATTCTTTCAGTTTGTTTTCAATAAGCGTTAAAGTAAGTTTCGTGCCATAAATAGGGGCGTTGATTTCTTTTAATATATACGGCAAACTACCGATATGGTCTTCATGCCCGTGTGTAATTACAAAACCTTTAATTCTCTCTTTATTGTTGATAAGATAGGTTACGTCTGGAATAACTAAATCTACCCCTGGCATGTTATCGCTTGGAAAAGTTAACCCTGCGTCAATGATAATTATATCTTTGCCGTATTCTAACACGGTCATATTCTTACCGATTTCACCAACGCCACCTAAAAAACGAACTTTCAAAGTCTTCTTTTCTTCTTTTTTAGGCGTTAAAACCACCTGTTTTACCGCCACCGTTTTCTTTTCCACCTGAGATGCAGGTGCTTTTTTATTCGCCTTTTTAGTTATCTTATTAACTTTTAAATCCTTTTTCTTATCTTCTTTTATCGGTTTAACCTTTTTCTCTAAAACCTTTTTATCCGATTTTTTTGATTTTTGACGTGCAGTATTCATGCTAACCCTAACGTTGTCTAACACGTCTGATTTTTTATTTTTCAATTTATATCTCCTTAAAGCACTCTTATGCTTAAACTAAATTTCCACTAATAACATTATACACTTTTTAATGAAAAAATCAATTGCTATCGTATATTTAATTTTAGTTTTTATATATATAATAGTTAAAAATACTTGAAAAAAAAGTCGTTTAAGAGTATAATGATTAAAATGCCCGAGTTTAGGGTTTTATTTTGAAAATTACGCAAAGGAGATTTTACAATGCGAGTATATAATTTTGCGGCAGGTCCTTCTACTTTGCCGTTACCTGTATTAGAACAGGCACAAAAAGAATTGCTTGATTACAATGGAACGGGTATGAGTATTACCGAAATGAGCCACCGCAGTAAACCGTTCATGGCGGTTAATGCAGAAGCAAACGCTCTTCTTCGTGAACTTATGAATATCCCTGACGATTATTCTGTTCTTTTCGTTCAAGGGGGCGCAACGCAACAGTTTGCCGCTGTTCCACTTAACTTGCTTAAAAATGGCAAAGCCGACTATATCGTTACCGGAAACTTTGCTTCCAAGGCTTACGAAGAAGGCTTAAAATATGGTGATATGGCAATTGCCGCTTCTTCCAAGGAAGCTAATTACACATATATCCCAGATATGAAAAATATCAAGTTCAGAGATGGTATCGACTACGTTCATACCACCTACAACAACACCATTTTCGGAACACGTTACACCGAACTTCCCACTACAGATGCAACCCTTGTAACCGATATGAGTTCTTGCATTTTAAGTGAAGAAATCGACGTTAAGAAATTTGGTCTTATCTATGCAGGCGCACAAAAGAATATTGCACCCGCAGGCGTTACTATCGTTATCGTTAGAAAGGATCTTTTAGGTTCTGCCCTTCCTATCTGCCCCGTTATGCTTAACTACGCAGTTCAGGATAAAAACGATAGTCTTTATAACACTCCACCTTGTTTCCCTATCTACGTTTCTATGTTAGTGTTTAGATGGCTTAAAGAACTTGGCGGTGTTAAGGCTATTCAAAAAATCAACGAAGAAAAAGCAGGCATGCTTTACGATTTTATCGATAACTCAACTTTTTACACCAACAACGTTGTAAAGAAAGACCGTTCTATCATGAACGTTCCGTTCGTTACACCGAACGCCGACCTTGACGCACAGTTTGTTGCAGAAGCAACCAAGCAAGGTTTAGTTTCTCTTAAAGGTCACAGACTTGTTGGCGGTATGAGAGCATCTATTTACAACGCTATGCCCAAAGAAGGAGTTATTAAACTCATTGACTTTATGAAGAAGTTTGAATTGGAGAATATAAACAAATGAAAAACGTTTTAACCTTAAATTCTATCAGCCCCGTTATCAACGACATTTTCGATTCTTCTTATAACGTTGCATCTGACGTGGAAAACCCCGTTGGAATTATGCTTCGTAGTTTTAAGATGCACGATTATACACTTAACGAAAACACTATCGCTATTGCAAGGGCAGGCGCAGGAACTAATAATATTCCCGTTGACGAATACGCTAAACAAGGCGTTGTTGTTTTCAACACCCCTGGTGCTAATGCAAACGCCGTAAAAGAACTTGTTCTTTTATCCCTTCTTTTAGGTTCACGTAAAGTTGTGGATTCTATTGAATGGGTTAAAACGCTTAAAGGCAAGGGTGATGAAGTTAGTAAACTTGTTGAAAAAGGCAAGTCAAACTTCGTTGGTGGTGAAATCAAAGGTAAAAAACTTGGCGTTATCGGTCTTGGTGCTATCGGTGCTATGGTTGCTAACTCTGCAATCGCACTCGGCATGCAGGTTATCGGTTACGACCCCTTCCTTTCAGTTAATGCGGCACTCCGCCTTTCTTCTGATGTTAAGGTTGTTTCTGAACTTGACGATCTCGCTAAATCTTGTGATTACATCACTATTCATATTCCTTATATCGCTTCACAAAACAAAGGAATTATCAACTCTGGTCTTATCCGTAAGATGAAAGACGGTGTTGTTATTATCAACCTTGCACGTGGCGAACTTGTAGATAACGCAGATATCATTAAGGCTACTGAAAGCGGAAAAGTTGGCCGTTACGTTGTGGATTTCCCCGCAGACGAACTTATTGATATTCCTAACGTAATCTGCATTCCACACCTTGGCGCATCTACCCCCGAAGCAGAAGATAACTGTGCTATTATGGCAGCAAAACAACTTATCGAATATATTGAAAACGGCAACGTTGTTAACAGCGTTAACTACCCTTCCTGCTCAATGCCTAGAACGACTGCACATAGACTTGTTTTCTTACACAAGAACATTTCTAACATGCTTGCTCAAATTACGGGCGCAGTTGGTAACGAAGGAATTAACATTAACAACCTTACTAACCAAAGCAAAGGCGATTATGCTATTACTATTATGGACGTGGAAAAAGAAGTTTCTGCTTCTGCACTTTCTCATCTCGCTTCGGTTGACGGCATTATCAAAGTTCGTGCACTTTAATATCTAAAAAAATTTAATGCGGTGGTAAAAATTACCACCGCTTTATTTTACCCTAAAAACGAACAAATGTTTGACTTTTAGTGTCTTGTGATGTATAATTATTTTTAAAGGGGGCTATTATGCTAGACGAAAGACGGTTAGACATTTTAACAAGTAGCGCAAAATATGACGTTTCGTGTTCTTCATCAGGTTCAACCAGACAAAACGTGGGCGGACTTGGAAACGCTTGTTTTTCTGGAATTTGCCACTCGTTTACTAAGGACGGGCGATGCATTTCGCTTCTTAAAATTCTGCTTAGCAACGATTGTGCTTACGACTGTAAATATTGCGTAAATAGACGGAGCAATAATATTAATCGTGCTTCCGCTACCCCTGACGAGATTTGTTCGCTTGTGGTTGAATTTTACAAGCGCAACTATATTGAAGGATTATTTTTATCTTCCGCTATACTTAAAAGCCCCAACTATACTATGGAACTTTTATTCGACACGGTGAAAAAACTCCGTGAAGAATACCACTTTAACGGATATATTCACCTTAAAGGTATCCCTGGTTCAGATAAACTTCTTATTGAGCGTGCTGGATTTTACGTGGACCGCATGAGTTTTAATATTGAACTCCCAAGCGAAAATAGTTTAAACTTACTTGCTCCGCAAAAAAATAAAAGGGCAATAATCGAGCCGATGAAAATGCTTGCAAAAGACAAGTATTTTGCACTTCCAGATAAAAGACGACCTGACTTTTTACCCGCAGGGCAGACCACGCAAATGATTATAGGGGCTTCACCAGAATCGGATGCGCATATTTTAAGGCTTTCCGAATTCATGTATTCTGCATATAAACTTAAACGAGTGTATTTTTCTTCGTACGTTCCGACCAACTTTGACACTTCACTTCTACCCACAGAACAAACCCCGTTACTTCGAGAACACCGACTTTATCAAGCCGACTGGCTTTTACGATTTTATGGTTTTAGCGCAAGCGAAATTACGGGTGAAGACGGAAACTTATCACAAGAATTAGACCCTAAATGCGCTTGGGCGTTAAGAAATCTACACCTGTTTCCCGTGGAAATTAACACCGCTCCGTTTGAAATGCTTCTTCGTGTACCTGGTATAGGTGTTACGGGGGCAAGACGAATAATTATGGCAAGAAAACACACAAACCTTGACTTTGATGCACTAAAACGATTACGCATAGTGTTAAAACGTGCAATGCATTTCATAACCGCAAAAGGAAAGTTTTTCGGTTCAGAAAAGCAAGAGTTCATAAAATATGCTCTTTCTTCGCCTATAAACGAGAGTTACCATCAAACTTCCATGTTTGACACAATTCAAAAAGAAGCAAGTTTATCTGCACTTACGGGGGAATTATGACCATACTTAAAACACGAAAATCACTTGACGGAATTTTAGATGCTCTGTTTTATTCGTTCACCAAAGGAATTATTCCCGATAACGTTACCACACTATCCGTTTATCAAATGGATTTTACTTCGGTTATTATAAACGTTCCTAAGTTTAACGAAAAAGATAGACTTAGGGTAAAATCAGCACTTGTTAAATATAGTGGTGAAGATATAATTAACGACGTTAATTTATGCCTATTAAGTGGTGATGAAAAGGCTCTAAAATACGCTTTCGACTATACACGTGCTACCTTGAACCGAAAAACAAACTGCATATGCGATATAAGTAATCCGTTTGTTGCGCCCTTTAGATATTGCATAAAAAACGTTCTAGACGAACGACATAGAGCCACGGGGTTTATTAGATTTAGAGAAAGTGAAAATGGCGTTTTATACGCTCCGTTTTCGCCTGATAACGATATTGTGGGATTAGTTGCGCCACACTTTTTACGAAGGCTTGGCACAACGCCCTTTATCCTTCACGACGTCAAAAGAAACAAGGTTGCAATCTCTGACGGCAATACTTTTCACACCCTTACAACAGAAAAAATTGCTAATTTTACTCCGTCGGAAAACGAACGTTTTTGCGTGTCCCTTTGGCAAAAATATTATAATTCGGTCAATATTGAATCGAGAAAAAACACACGGCAACAAAACAATTTTATGCCCAAGCGGTATAGAAAATTTATGCCTGAAACATGGGAAACTGACGTTTAATTGTAACAAAAAAAGACTTGTTGAAAATCAACAAGTCTTTTCTATTTGCCATTTATCAGTCAGAGATTGCAACAGCGCCTTCATTAAAATTCTTTAACGTCTGAATTCTTATAAACGGTAAACTTTATATTAAGTCCGTTTGTTTCTACCGTTTCACTCTCGCTAACTAAGGTCCACTCGGGAAGTTTATCTAAATTTTCATAGAACACTTCTGCGCCACCGTCTGCATCAACCTTAGTAACCAACACTTCACTGCAATAAGGAAGCATAGTTTTATAGAACATAGCACCGCCGATAACAAACACGTCTTCGGCATTATACTTTTTAAGTTCTAATTTAAGTTCTTCCATACTATCAACGATAGTGCAATCATCTCTCTTTTCTCCACCAGGGAAAAGCACGATATTAGTTCTGTTTTTAAGTGGTTTTCCACCTGGGAAAGATTTTAACGTATTTGAACCCATTATAACAACTTTGTTAAGCGTTTTTTCTCTAAAATACGCCATGTCCGCAGGCAAAGAAAAAAGTAAATCGTTCTTCTTGCCGATACCCCAATTTTTATCTACTGCAACTATTGCTTTCATTATACCGCTACCTCTATTTTATCTTCTAATTTTGTAAATTCATAGTCGATAAGTTTAAAATCATCCACCGTGAAATCATAGAAATTCTTAATCTCAGGATTAATCCAGAACTTTGGCGCAGGATACTTAGGATTCTCAAGTATCTTTTCAACGATAGGAACGTGTCTGTCGTAAATATGCGCATCTGCAATAACGTGAACAAGTTCACCAACTTTGAGCCCTGAAACTTGCGCAAGCATATGCATAAGCACCGCATACTGAACGACGTTCCAGTTGTTTGCTGTAAGCACGTCGTTAGAACGCTGATTTAATATTCCGTTAAGCGTATCGCCTGAAACATTAAAGGTCATTGAATATGCGCACGGATAAAGATTCATTTCGTGAAGGTCTTGATGAACGTAAATATTTGTCATAATACGTCTTGATTGTGGAGAGTGTTTTAAGTCGTATAAAACTCTATCAACCTGATCGAATTCCCCTTCCTTATACTTGTGCTTAACACCTAATTGATAGCCGTAAGCCTTACCGATTGAGCCCGTTTCATCCGCCCAAGAATCCCAAATATGAGAGTTTAAATCATGAACGTTGTTAGACTTTTTTTGCCAAATCCATAAAATTTCATCTATTGCCGACTTAAACGCCGTACGACGCAAAGTTACGATAGGAAATTCTTTTTGCAAATCGTATCTATTTACAATACAGAATTTTTTAACGGTATGCGCAGGCGTTCCGTCAAGCCATTTAGGGCGAACGTCAAGTTCGGTATCCCAAAAACCGTTTTCTATAATATTTTTACAGGTGTCTATAAAGATTTCATCTGCTCTACTCATAATTGCTCCTTTGTTAAAAAGCGTCTTTGGTTAAATTTTTCCATCTTCTTGCAATAAATGCAAGTTGAATTTTAAGCGGAACGAATTTCATTATAAAATGCAAGAATTTATTAAATCCGCCCGGTACGTATTTGGTCTTATTTTTCTTAACCGCTTTAAGCGATTTTTCAGCCACAAACTCCGCAGGCTTTGCAGACAACTTACCCCACAAACCTTGGCGTTTAATATCTTCGATTAAATCAGGTCTTGTAGGCACGCCACCTGGAAGCACCGTGGTTACCTTCACCCCTTCCTTTTTAAGTTCAACGTGAAGAGAAGTGAAAAAGTTAGTAAGCATAGCTTTAGTTGCGCTATATAATGCAAAATAAGGCATTGGCGACGCCCCAGACATGCTTGATATCGTGATAATTTCCATCTTATCCGTTCTGCGATTTAATAGCGCATGCGTTAGCGTGATTGTAGATTCCACGTTGACACGGATTTGAAAAAGCACTTTTTCGGGCGTGTACTCCATAAACGCTTTCTGAATATCCGCACCTGCAACGTTGATTATCCTTTCAAATTTAAGTCCTTTTTCATCAATAACGCTTATCATTTTATCCCTATCTTCTTTGCTTGTTAAATCGCAAGGACAGGTGTAAATTTCTATCTCGCTATTTATGCTTAAAAGTTCTTCTTTTAACTTATCAAGTTTTTCACTACTTCGCCCCGTTATAAATAAGTTATAACCACGCTTCGCAGAAGAAACAGAAAAGGCTTTACCTATTCCACCGGTTGCACCGCTTATAAAAGTAAAATTACTCATCTTATTTTGCCGTTAAAACTTTACTGTTTACACCGTCAAGCATTCCTAGTTTTCCCGATAGGCTATTAATACTTTCTTGTGGCGCATCTAAAATTATACTTATTACGCTTACGCCCCTATCTTGAAGTGGAATTCCCATTCTGCCTAAAACGTTATCCCTAAAATCGTGTAAAATTGCATTAACACGTTCAATGGACTCTGTGTTTGTTATTGTGATTGCTATTACTGCTAATTTATTTTCCATCATACTCACCTATGATACATTATATCATAGTAACTTTATTTTAGCAAGGCTCTATTAAAATAAATAATTGTCTTTTCATTAAGAATAAAAGTGTTCTCTCTTAATCGCCTGCTTTAATTTTTCAAGTGCCTTCTTTTCAATGCGAGATATGTACGACCTAGAAATTTTCAAAAAGGATGCAACTTCTCTTTGCGCATAACACCTTCCACCTTTTAACCCAAACCGCAGAGTTATTACTGTGAATTCTCTCTTTGTTAACACCTTTTCTATAAACTTTAAAAGTTTTTCTCTCTCAATATCCGCTTCTACTTTTGAAAACACTTCATCTTCCTTCTCCATAAGTAAATCCATAAGCGTTAATTCGTTGCCATCTTTATCGCTTCCGACAGGGTCAGAAAGCAAAACGTCGTTTTTATACTTTTTGTTTGCCCTAAATAGCATTAAAATTTCATTCTCAATGCACCTTGCCGTGTACGTTGCAAGTTGCGTCCCCTTGCCTTCTTCAAAAGAATCAATCGCCTTAATTAACCCTATGCTTCCAACCGAAATCAAATCGTCTGGATCGGCAGACCCTGAATATTTTTTTACCACGTGCGCAACTAATCGCATGTTGTGTTTTATAAGTTTATCCCTTGCGCTTTTATCCCCCTTTTTCATGTCCGATAGCAGTTTTGATTCTTCTTCCTTAGAAAGCGGACGTGGAAACGAACTGCCTGGCATAATTGCCCCCGTAAAAAACACAACTTTTCCTATTAAATATAAAATACTTTCTAAAAACATAACTTCCCCCTACCACTAAAATCGTTTTATATAACTATATTCTCTCTACCCAGCAAAAAGAAATTACGGCAAGTCCTATTTTTTATGTCATAAAAGTATTTACAAATTTTAATATGCATATATAGTTCTTTTTGCGTTTGGAAAAATATTAGGGGGTGAACGATATTTGCAGATTAAGATTTATTTTTAATTATAGATATTTTGATAGGCTTTATTTTTATCACACCCAAAAATAAGTTCGCTCGCCTCCAAAAGAAGGTATATTATGAATTTTATTGACGTTCTTATTTTTCTTAAAGATTACAGTTTGCCAACTATAATTATCGCTTTTGCAGTTTCGGTTGTATTTTTTATATTGGATAAAGTTTTGAAAAACAAAATTCCCACTATAATTTCCACCGTTCTTCCGCCTATCTGTTGCATTTTAATTTATTTTGTTTATCAAATGGCGTTTGTCAACAAAGGCTTTTTTCTTAGTTTAGATACGGTGTATGCCGGAATTGTTTGCGCTTCACTATCGCTAATGATTTCTGCCATCATCAAAAGGCTCGCAAAAGACCCTATCGGTACTTTAACTTCTAAAAACCTTTCTCCTTCAACTCTTGCTATTGAAGAAATTATTTGTGATTTCGTAAAAGAAGAAAATCTTAATAATGCAACGGAAAAAGTTTTAGATTTTTTAGCATCTAACCTTAAAACAAAAGAAGACCAAGCAATTTTAGTCAATGAACTTGCTTGTATTTTGGCGGAATTTGACAGCAAGAATAATTCTGAAACAGAACTCTTAGCCATAGCAAAAACGATTATTCTATCTTACGGGGCAATAGAAAATTTGTAATATCAACGGCTACTAATATTGTAGTGAACGTATTAAAGGTGACGGGATTCCGCCACCTTTTTTCTTTTTGCGTTTTTCTTATGCGAATAAAAAGTTGCAACTTAAAAATACTAAACGTATGAAATTAACGTCTTCGATAAATGAAAATGAAAAAAACTTAAAAGAAAAA
>SVIE01000018.1 GCA_015069625.1 Clostridiales bacterium
AATTAAGGCACTTGAAGAAAAGGTGGAAAAGGGTGCAATCGTTTATAAGACTGTGGAAAGGGTTTCTGAACAGCCTGAAATTAAAACTGTTCCAAAGGTGGAAAAGGAAGAAGAAAAGCCTGTTATAAAAGTGGAAGAAGAACCCGAAGAGAAACAAAGCATAACGGAAGCGGGCGCACAAATCGTTTACGGCAGGATATTAAACTTTTTAAGAGATGATAAACAAGAGATGCTTTGGAACGTGTTACAGACGGTTAAACTTGACGTGGAAGGGGATAGAGTTATACTCACCACTTTTGGTGAAGGGGATGACGATTTATTATCTCGTCCAGAAAATATAAGCAAGTTAAACGAAGCGTTAAGCGTGTTTTTACCGTCGGTTGTACAGGTTAGAAAATCTGCAAAAAATAGGGCGGAAGACGTGCTTGATGAAGAAGCAGAAAGATTAAGAAAAATTTTTGGCGACGATATGGTCGTAATAAAGAAATAGGAGAATATAATTATGGGTTACAGAGGCGGTTACGGCGGATTCGGTGGTGGATTCGGTGGCGGAAACCAAATGCAAAATCTTATGAAACAGGCGCAAAAAATGCAAGAAGAAATGCAGAAGGCGCAAGCAGAACTTGAAGAAGCAGAAATCGAAGGAAGCGCAGGCGGTGGACTTGTTACGGTTACAATGAACGCAAAAAAAGTGGTAACTTCTATAGAAATTAATCCTGATGCAGTTGATGCTGACGATATTACCATGCTTGAAGATTTAATAATTGCAGCGCTTAACGACGCATATAAGAAAGCAGACGAAATGTACGCTCAAAAGATGGGTGCATTCGGCGGTATGGGATTATAAAAAATGAAAGTTTATATAGAACCTATCGGAAAACTTATTAACGAGTTTTCCAAACTCCCAGGTGTTGGCGCAAAAACAGCGCAACGTTTTGCATATAAGGTTATCAATATGTCCGAAGAAGAAGCAAAGGCTTTTGCTGATGCTATTTTAAACGCAAAAAAGAACGTTAAATATTGCAAAACGTGTGGTAATTTTTCCGAAAATGACGAATGTGATATTTGCAGACTTCGTCAAGCGGAAACGATTTGCGTTGTAAAAGAACCTAAGGACGTTATTGCTATAGAAAAACTTAACGAATATAACGGTGTATATCACGTACTTCACGGCACCATTTCTCCGCTAGACGGAATAGGCCCTGACGATATTGATATTAAAGGGCTTCTTGCCCGTATAGCAAAAGGTGGGGTTAAGGAAGTTATCATGGCTACTAATCCTGACGTTGAAGGGGAAGCAACCGCTATGTATATCACAAACCTTATCAAACCACTTGGAATTAAGGTTACTAGAATTGCGCACGGTATCCCCGTTGGCACAGACCTTGAATATGCGGATGAAGTTAGTCTTGCCCGTGCATTTGTGGACAGAAAAACAATATAAATAGGGAAAAGGGCGTGGCAAATGCTACGTCCTTTTTAGGAGATAAGATATGAAAGAATTTTATTTTGAACACCCTGTTAAAGTTTATTCGGGGGAAGGGGTTACGGCAAAATATCTTAAAAACGTACTAAAAGATTACGGCAAGAACGTTATGCTTTGTTACGGAAAAGGCTCGGTAAAAAAGAACGGTGTTTATGATGAAATCATAAACATCTTAAATGATGCAGAAAAAAACGTTATTGAATTTAGTGGAATCATGCCAAATCCCACCTATAAAAAAGTGCAAGAAGGCGCAACCCTTGCTAAAGAAAATAAAATCGATTTAGTGCTTGCCGTTGGCGGTGGTTCGGTTGTGGATTGTGCTAAAATTTTATGTGCTCAAGCGGTAACAGATGAAGACGTTTGGGATATGTGGTTTGTAAAAAAACAAAAGCCGAAAAAATATTTGCCGTTAATTTCCGTTGTAACGGTGTTTGGCACAGGTGCTGAAATGAACGCGGGCGGAGTTATCACCAACGAAGATAAAAAGCAGAAGGCGTGCATCTACGGGGCGTTTTCAGATTATGCTTTTTTGGATATTAAATATTCAATGTCCGCTCCGCTTTTACAAGTTATGTCGGGTGCATTTGATACGTTTAGTCATTGTATGGAAATATACTTTGCTTGCCCGTCTGATAATAACGCTTCCGACTACATGAACGAAGGGGCTATGCGTTGTATTATTGATTGTATGAGAAAGGTTAAATTGAACCCTGATGATAAAGAAGTAAGAAGCGACCTTGCGTGGATATCTGCGATGGCAGAAAACGGAGTGCTTAAACTAGGCAAAGAAAGTGCTTTTCAGGCGCATCAAATCGAGCATCAATTAGGGGCTTATACCGATTGTAATCACGGCTTAGGATTAGCGGTTATTTCGCCTAGTATGTATCTTAAAATTTATCGTGGCGGGGTGCAGAAATTCAAGGCGTTTGCAGTAAACGTTTGGGGTGTAAAAGATAACGGAGATGATGAAGAAATTGCAAGACTTGGAATACTTGCGCTTCGTGAGTTTATTGCGGAAGTTGGACTTCCTTTATCGCTTAGAGAAATAGGTGTAACGGATAAGTCGAATTTTAGAGAAATTGCAAATTCCGTTAACATTAAAACGGGTTGTTTTACGACTTTGACACACGACGACATTTTTGAAATTTTAGAAGAAGTTTTTTAGAAATTAAACGGTGTGTAAATAAGCGACCATTTCAAGATAAAATAAAATTTAAAGCGAAACCTATGGTTTCGCTTTTTTTGTTTATGTAATAATTGATTTTATCGTGGCATAAACATATAAAAAAGGAGATAATTTTATGCCTGAAAATGATAAAATTCTAGAAGAGAGATTGACGCTTGATGCAAGAAAAAGGCTTGCGCTTAACGGGGTGAATTCTGTTGATGGATTTTCGGAAAAAGAACTTAAACTTACAGTCAATGGAAGCAAGGTTGAAATCAAAGGAGAAAACATAAAAATAACTGCATATAATAACGTTAGCGGTAATTTTACTGCGGACGGAAAATTTAATGAAATTAAGTTTGGTGGAACAAAAACGCCTATAATTAAAAGGATATTCAAATAGTGTTTGTAACGGCAAATCAGTTTTACGTATTTTTGGCATGCGTGGGGTTTGGCGGAACGTGTGGAAGTTTGTTTACGCTTTTGTTACCGCTTAAACTGATATTTAAAAGGAAGTGGATAGGGTGGATAATTGATTTTGTGATTTTTGCAATTATCGGTATTCTTTTCGTCTGGTATTCGTTACTTTTGAAGTTCCCAAATCTTGCGCCGTATATGGTGTTTGCGGTTTTTGTCGGAATAACGGCTTATATGAAAAGTTTTCATATAACGCTTGCAAAAATAATTAAAATGGTTTACAATAAGATAAGAATAAAATTAAGGAAATTTACTGATGACAGAAGAAAAAAGAAGGAGAATAAAAATCGCAACGATAGTAGGCGCAGTATTACTACTCGCAATTCTCCTCACGGTAATGATATATCAGTGGATAGCGATAGGTGTTAAACGTCGTTATATTGACGAACTTAACGCTAAAATTGAATATTACATTGACATAAAAGACGACGCAGATAAGGTCTTGGAAGCACGTGACACGAAAGAGTGGATTGAAAGACGTGCAAGAGAACTTGGTTACGTCTTTAAGGATGACGTGTTGTATGAAATCGAAGATTAACGGAAAAATTGCAGTTATAGATATCGGCTCAAATTCCGTTAGGCTTATGATGAGTGATAGTGGACGCACGCTATATAAACGCATTGAAATTACCCGCCTTTCGCAAAACATGAGCGACGACGGAAAGCTTAATGAAAAATCCGTCGAACGTACCGTTTCGGCGGTTTTGAATTTTTATGAGATTGCGAAAAGCGAAGGTGCTGAAAAAATATTAGCGTTTGCCACGGCTTGTTGCAGAAATGCCGTTAACGGCAGAGAATTTGCCGAAAAAATCTATAAACTAATCGGGCTTGAAATAGATATCGTTGACGGGCAAACGGAAGCCCTAATCGGATTTTTGGGCGCAACTAACGGAAAAGACGGTGGAGTTATAGATATAGGTGGAGCGAGTACGGAGATAATCGTTCAAAGGAACGGCGAGATTAAGTATTCAAAATCGGTTAACGTTGGTGTTGTTAAGATTTTCGAGTATTCGGATAACAAAATAGAAAAAGCACGTGAATTTATTGATGAAAAGGTTAGTGAATTCGGTGTCGTTCCGTCTTCGGAGTTTTTTGCAATCGGTGGCACGGCAACGTCAATTGCAAGCGTCTTACAAGAATTAGAGCCTTACGATAGAGAAAAGGTCCACGGGTTTACAATAAATTATTCAGACTTGATAACTCTTGAAGAAAAACTCTATAAAATGAGCGTGGAAGAAAAAAGGCATTTAAAAGGGCTTCAACCTGCCCGTGCAGAAGTTGTTGGCGGGGGAGTAACGCTACTAATTAAAGTAATGCAAAAATTGAACGTTAATCGACTTACGGTTAGCGAAAGTGATAATTTAGAAGGGTATTTGATTAAATATTCGGAGTGTTTATGAAAAGAACGAATGTTATTTTCAGCGTATTAGTAATAATATTGACGGTAGGCACGCTTCTTGCGGTAACGCTTATTGCAAGTGCTTCTTACGGTGGCGAGATGTGGAAGATTGTGCTTTTGCTTGTTGCTGGTGCGGTGGCTTGTGGGCTTGTTAACGCATTTGCGCACGAGCTTGGTCATCTTATTGCGGGAAAAATAAACGGATTTAAATTTTCAGAAATGACCGTGTGGTTTTTTCGTTGGTATAAAGTGCGTGAAAAAATTTGTTTCAGTTTTGTTTTGATGAAAGAACAGGCTGGCTATACTGAAATGTTCCCAAAGGGAAATAATGATGTAGCAAGACGCTATAATAAAATGACGCTTGGTGGACTTATTGCATCTTTTGTGTGTATGTTAATCGGGATTGTGCCATTGTTTATGACGGCATATTTGCCACTTGTTGCATATTCGTTTACGTCAATGATGCTTCCTGTCGGTGCATATTACTTTTTTGGAAATGCACTTCCTGTGGTGTCTGGCGGAGCAAGAAACGACGGTGCTGTGGTTTTGGAATATATTAAAAAAGAAGATTCCGTTAAAGTTATGGAAGGGCTGTTGGCTATTCAGGCAGAGTTGTATTTGGGAAAGACCCCTTCGGAGATAGAAGAAAAGTATTATTTTGACCTTCCGCAACTTCCAGAAGACGACTTGTATTTTATACAACTTTTACACGCAAGATATGATTATTATCTAGATAAAGGGGACGTAGAAAATGCAATAAAAACCACAAACAGGCTATTAGAACTTGATGAATATATGCCCAAGCATTACGTTAATCTCGTTAAAACGGATAATCTTTATAACGCATGCGCACTTGTTAAAGATGAAGAAAAGGCAGACGACTTAATGTACGAATTAGAAAAGTGCTTATCTGTAAACAACGCCTTATCGATTCGTGCAAAGACCGCTTATTTGGTTTACGTTAAGGAAGAATTTGACGACGTGGATGCCTTTATTGAAAAGTGGGCGGAAGAAGCGGAAAAATCAGTTTTTGAAGGCGAAGAATTATTTAATAAAAAACTTTTAGAAAAATTAAAGAATCATGTGGAATTAAAACGTGATATAGTAGCAGAATAAAAGAAAATACAAAGTTAAAGCACCCAAAGGGTGCTTCTCATAGAGATTTAAAGTATCACACTAATTTGTTTGATCTTTTAGTGCTTTTTAGATATAATAAAAATAAATAATTTATCGGGTATTATTATGAAATATGAACTTCACGATAGCCAAATTAACGATATTATAATTGATGGAAATAAAATAGTGCTATCTTTTTCAGAAGGTTTTTGGGAATTGGATGCAAACGGTAAGGAATCTTCTCAAAAACAAAATTCTAAAATTATTTTTAATATAGACAATGAATTTTCAGTCCCTATTGAAGATTTTATTTCTATTCGTATTTCAAAAAGAAAAAATGTTTTTAAGCCACTTTCTTTACGGGATTTTAAAAAACTTATAAAAAAATCCCCATTTGATGTGGATATGGAATATAATTGTGTTTTTTCTAGCAGCAAATTTTTGCAATTATATTCAAACAAAATAAGAGCATTGGTTGAAATATTTATTGAAAATATAAAAAGTGTCGAATATATCCACGATTAGCCTAAAAGTGTAGCACACTATACTTTCAAATAAAAGTCGTGTGCTTTTCAAAGCACAAAAAAGAAAAAGACTAACGAAAAATTCGTTAGTCTTTTATGTTGCCAAAAATCCCTATGGGAAGATCGGCAAGGGTGCTTTTTTTGTTATTTATAACTTGTTGGTAATTAACCGATATATTCTAAATCGGAATAACAATTTGGGCAAATCCCATGCGTTTTATCACGACATTTTTCACACACGGTAAGCCCGCAATTTGGGCAACCCACAATATAACCTTCTTTAATTTCACTTTTACAATCTTTGCATTCCATACGCCTTTCTCCTGTATGAAAAGTATATGTAATTTCACAAAAATTATGTCAAAAAACCGTAAAAACAACGCCGAGAATCAAAAACGACGCTTAAAACTATAAATAGTTTTAAAAGTTTGCAATTATGCTTGAAAAATATTTAGTGTTATGCTATAATAATATAGCATAAAAAATTATTTGTTCAGGTGTAAAAAATGGAAGAAACAAGTAAATTAAACGTAAATTATGGCGCAGGTCAAATTCAGGTATTAGAAGGGCTTGATCCAGTTAGAAAAAGACCAGGTATGTATATCGGTTCAACTGACGTTAGGGGGCTTCACCACCTTGTTCAAGAAATTGTGGACAACTCTATCGACGAAGCATTGAGCGGTTATTGCGATACTATAACCGTAAAAATTAACAAAGACGGGTCGTGTACGGTTACGGATAACGGACGTGGTATTCCTACTGCCATTCACGAAACGGAAGGTGTTTCTGCCGTTCAGGTAGTATTAACAAAACTTCACGCAGGCGGTAAATTCGGCGGTGGCGGATATAAGATTTCTGGGGGACTTCACGGAGTAGGTCTTTCAGTTGTTAACGCACTTTCCGAATGGCTTCAAGTGGAAGTTTTCCAAAACGGAAATCATTATAAACAGGTGTACAACCGTGGCATTCCACAAACGGAACTTAAAGTTGTTGGCTCTGCCGACTTTACGGGTACTTGGGTAACCTTTATGCCTGATGATGAGATTTTTGAAACCACAATTTTCAATTATGATACGATTAAAACTAGACTTAGAGAACTTGCGTATCTCAATAAAGGTCTTAAAATCATCATGATTGATGAACGTGAAGGTCAAGAAAAAAAGGATGAGTTTTATTACGAAGGTGGTATTAAGCACTTTGTTGAAGATCTTTCTAAAAACAAAACGCCTATGTTTGAAGCGCCTGTGTATTTCGACGTGTTCTACGGGGATACAGAAGTAGAAGTTGCACTTCAATATACCGACACTTATTCTGAAACCATCTATGCTTTCGCAAACAACATTAACACCGAAGAAGGTGGAACGCACTTAGAAGGTTTTAAAAACTCGCTTACAAGAATAATCAACGACTTTGGTAAAAAGCTCAACGTGTTTAAGGGGGAAGAAAAAGTTTCTTCTGACGACGTTAGAGAAGGGATTATCGCAGTTGTATCGGTAAAACTCACCGAACCGCAGTTTGAAGGTCAAACGAAAACCAAACTCGGCAACAGCGAAATGAGAAATTACGTTACCAAGGCAATGAACGAATATTTTGGAACATACTTAGAAGAAAATCCTGCAAAGGCAAAAGAAATTCTTCTTAAATGTTTAACCGCACAACGTGCAAGGGAAGCGGCAAGACTTGCAAGAGAAAGCACTAGAAGAAAGGGTGCGTTAGAATCTACGACTCTACCTGGTAAACTTGCAGACTGTTCGGATAAAAACCCAAAATTCTGTGAAATATTCATAGTCGAAGGGGATTCTGCAGGTGGTAGCGCAAAGCAAGGAAGAGATAGAAGATTCCAAGCAATTCTCCCACTTCGTGGTAAGATATTAAACGTTGAAAAAGCAAGACTTAATAGGGTTTTAGAAAACGAAGAAATCAAGAGTATGATAACTGCTTTTGGTGGCGGTATTTCAGATGACTTTGACGAAAGCAAACTTCGTTACGATAGAATTATCTGTATGACCGATGCCGACGTTGACGGAAGTCACATAAGAATTTTGCTTTTGACTTTCTTCTTCCGTTTTATGCGTCCGCTTATCGAACACGGCCACGTGTATATTGCACAACCCCCGCTTTATAAGGCAACTAAGGGCAAGGTTGATAAGTATCTTTATAGCGATAAAGAACTTAACGATTATCTTGCAGAAGTTGGCAAGTGTGATATTCAACGTTACAAAGGTCTTGGTGAAATGGATCCCGAACAACTTTGGGATACGACCATGAACCCTGAAACAAGAACAATGCTTAAAGTTACAATGGAAGATGCAGTTGAGGCAAATGAAACGTTTGCAAGGCTAATGGGTGGCGATCCTGAACTTCGCCGTGAATTCATTGAACAGAACGCAAAACTTGTAACCGATCTTGATATTTAAGGAGAAAAGAGATGGCTAAGAAAGAAATCAATTCAGAACTTTCCGCTGAATTTAAAGAGATTCTCGATAAAACCAAACTTATCAATATAGAAGTAAATAACGAAGTAAAAAAATCATTTATCGCTTACGCTATGGCGGTTAACGTTTCCCGTGCAATCCCTGACGTAAGGGATGGTATGAAACCTGTTCACAGACGTATTTTATACGCTATGCACGATATGGGCTTAACCTATGACAAAGGTTATAAAAAATGCGCAAAGATTGTCGGTGAAGTTTTAGGTAAATATCACCCACACGGCGATAGTTCGGTTTATGATGCGCTTGTTCGTTTAGCGCAAGACTTCTCAATCAACTTCCCGCTTGTTGACGGACACGGAAACTTCGGTTCTGTTGACGGAGACGGTGCTGCTGCATACAGATACACCGAAGCAAGGCTTTCTAAACTTGCAAACGAAATGCTTCGTGAAATAGATAAAGACACGGTAGATTTCTATCCTAACTTTGACGATACGGAAATGCAACCGGTTGTGCTCCCTTCTAGAATACCTAATATTTTAGTTAACGGTGCAGACGGCATTGCAGTAGGTATGGCAACGAACATTCCACCACACAACTTGGCGGAATGTTTGAATGCTTGTATCGCACTTATGGATAACCCTGAAATTACCGTTGATGAACTTATGGAATATATCCCTGCGCCAGACTATCCAACAGGTGGCGTGCTTATGGGAAGAGCAGGCATTAAGCAAGCTTATAAAACGGGTAAGGGCGGTTTTGTTCTCCGTGCTAAATGTGATATTGAAGAATTTAATAACGGCACGAGAGAAAGAATTGTTGTAACAGAACTTCCTTATCAAGTAAATAAAGCACTTCTTATCAAGAGCATGGCTGACATGGTTAAGGATAAGAGAATTGAAGGTATTAGCGATATTAAAGATGAATCTGATAGACACGGTATGCGTATCGTTATCGACCTTAAAAAGGACGCTAATTCCCAAGTGGTATTAAACACCCTTTATAAACATACGAACTTGCAAGTTAAAGACGGAATTATTTTACTTGCCCTTGTTGACGGTGAACCTAAGGTGTTGGGCTTAAAGGAAATTTTAGAGCATTACATTAAGCACCAAGAACAAGTTATCGTTCGTAGAACAAGATATGATTTAGCAAAAGCAGAAGAAAGGGCTCATATCGTTCAAGGTTTAGTTATTGCACTTGGTAATATTGATAGAGTTATCGAAATTATCAAACAAAGCAAGGATAAATTTAGTGCAATTGATGCGTTGATGGCGGAATTCTTGCTTTCCGATAAGCAAGCAAACGCTATTCTTGAAATGAGATTGCAACGTTTAACCGCTATGGAAGTGGAAAAACTTAACGAAGAACTTGCATCACTTGAAGCAACAATTTTAGACCTTAAAGATATTCTTGCTAACGAATCTAGGGTTATTGCTATCATTAGAGAAGATATGGAAGAAATAAAGGAAAAATATCCGTCGCCAAGAAGAACGGAACTTTCTTACGACTATGGTGAAATTGATATTGCAGATATGATTCCTGTTGAAGACGTGGTAATTTCACTCACCCACATGGGTTACGTTAAGAGATTCCCTGTTGCTGAATACAGAACGCAACGTCGTGGTGGTAAAGGTGTAACGGCACATAAGCCTAAGGAAGAAGACTTTGTGGATAACATGTTCGTTTCTTCCACGCATGACGATATATTGTTCTTTACCGATAAAGGTAAAGTTTACAGTATGAAAGGCTTCTTAATCCCTGAAGCGCAACGTACTGCAAGGGGACGTGCTATCGTTAACCTTCTTCAACTTGAACAAGGCGAAAAAGTTCGTGCTATGATTCCGCTTAAAGCAGGCACGGAAGGATATATTGCCCTTGCAACTAGAAACGGGCTTATCAAAAAGACGGCACTTACCGAATTTGCGAACATTAGAAAAGTTGGTAAGATTGCAATCAGTATAGTTGAAGGGGACGAACTTGTTTCCGTTCAACTAACAACGGGTGAAGACGAAATCATTATCGCAAGTGATGGCGGTAAGTGTATCAGATTTAGTGAAAAAGACGTTCGTCCTATGGGCAGAGATACGCAAGGTGTTAAGAGTATGGAACTCGATGGCGATCACGTTGTTGATATGGCTGTTCTTAAAGAAGGTTATGAAATTATCACCATGACCGAAAATGGTTACGGAAAACGTTCAGATATTGAAGATTATCGTTTGCAACAACGTGGCGGTAAAGGTATTAAGGCGGGAACGTTTAACGAAAAAACGGGTAAACTTGTAAGCCTTAAACTTATTTCCGAAGCGGAAGATATAATGATAATTACGTCGGCAGGAACAATTATTAGAGTTACGGCGGAAGATATCAGTAAAATCGGCAGGGATACGCAAGGTGTTCGTGTTATGAGAATAGATGATTCAACCGTTTCTAATATTGCAATTACACCTAAAGGCGAAGAAGAAGACGAAGGCGAAGAAATCACAGAATAATACTAAAAGGCCGTGAGGTGAAAATCTCACGGCTTTCGTACGGGTAATTATTAAGTATTTAAATTTAAAATAGAATTACCGCTTGACGATAGGTAATATTTGAGTTATAATTTTATGAAAAGGGAAAACCTAAAAACAGGGAGAAATTATGGATAAAAAGTACATTGATAGACTTAACGCTCCTACCGCTGAAGAAAGACTTCAAGCATTGAAGGAACTTCTTGCTGTGGAAACGGAAGCAGATAAACCCGTTAGAAGAGATAACGATGCTAATAACCACATACATACCGTTTATTCCTTCTCACCGTATTCACCAACAAAGGCTGCTTATATGGCATACATGGCAGGACTTACAAGTGCGGGAATTATGGATCACGATAGTTTGTCTGGCGCAAAAGAATTTAGAGTTGCGTGCGAAATGTTGGGGTTAGGAACTACTTGCGGTGTTGAAGTTCGTGCTAAATTTGATAGGGGATTTGGAAAAATCAACCACCCAGACCAAGCAAACTGTATTTATATGGCTGCTCATGGCGTACCTGCGCAAAACATTGATGCGTTCAATGCATATCTTGCTCAGTTTAGAGAAAAGAGAAATGAACGTAACGCAAAAATGTGCAAACTTATCACGGATAAATTTGGTAAATTTGGTGTTACGCTTGATTTTGAAGCAGACGTTAAACCACTTTCATGCGCTAACGAAGGTGGCGGTGTAACTGAAAGACATCTTCTCTATGCGCTTGCTGTTAAACTTGAAAACAAGTTTGGTAGAACGGAAGAACTTTTAAACTTCCTTACTAACGATCTTAATTTAGGGGTAAACGAAAAGATTAAAGGTTACCTTCTCGATAAAGAAAACGTTAACTTCTTATACGACCTTTTAGGCGTACTTAAAGCAGATACTGCTTTCTTCTATATTGACGCAGATGAAGAAATGCCTGACGCTGCTGAATTCGTTGCTAAGGCAAAGAGTTTCGGCGCAATTCCTGCTTACGCTTATCTTGGCGACGTTGGTGATTCTGTTACGGGAGATAAGAAGGCTCAAAAGTTTGAAGATGATTTCTTGCCTGAATTAATAAAGGAAATCAAGGGTATCGGCATGCAAGCAGTTGCATATATGCCCACACGTAACACTCCTGCACAACTTACTAGACTTATGGGATTACTTAAAGAACACGATTTATTTGAAATCAGCGGTGAAGATATTAACTCTCCCCGTCAAAAGTTTGAATGCAAGGCACTTGCAAATCCCGCATATTCACACTTGATTGATTCTACTTGGGCACTTATCGGTCATGAAGCAGTATCAAGTAAAGAAGGTGTAAGTGCTGGTATGTTCTCAGCTGAAACTATGGCAAAAACACCTGACCTTTATGCAAGAATTAAAGAATTCGCTGCAAAGGGCAGAGAAACGGTAAAATAATTTTTATCATAAAAAATAGAAAAAAGTCCGAAGAAATCGGCAAAAAATAAAAAATTTTTAACTTAAAGGAGATATAAAAATGAGTTTAATCGATTTAAAAGGTAAAGTAGCAGTTGTAACCGGTGCAAGCCAAGGTTTAGGTGAAGCACTTGCACTTCGTCTTGATGCAGAAGGATGCAAAGTTGCAGTTTGCGATATTAATATTGAAGGTGCAAAAGCAGTTGCTGCAAAACTTCAAAACGGTCTTGCATTACAGGTTAACGTAACCGACTATGCACAATGCGAAGCTGCAGCAAAAGCAGTTATTGAAAAATGGGGTACTGTTGACGTATTAGTTGCTAACGCAGCAATCGTTAAGAGTGGTGATATTTATAATCTCTCTCCAGAAGCATTCAAACTCGTAACCGACATTAACTTAAACGGATATTTTAATACCGTTAAGGCTTTCGCTCCAACCATGATTGCTAACGGCAAAGGTAGCATTATCCAAATCAACAGTAAATCAGGCAGAAAGGGTTCTTTCAAAAACGGCGCATACGCTGCAAGTAAATTCGGTGGTATCGGCTTAACCCAGTCTTTAGCACTTGAATTTGCAGAATCAGGCGTAAGAGTAAACTGCATCTGCCCAGGTAACCTTTTGAACTCACCACTTTGGGTAAACAGCCTTTTCAAACAGTATGCTGCAAACCAAGGTATAACCGAAGAACAGGTTAGAGAAAAATACATCAATCAAGTTCCTATGAAACGTTCTTGCGAATACAAGGATATTGAAGACGTTATGGTATTCCTTGCATCTGACTATTCAAGCTATATGACTGGTCAAGCAATCAACGTAACCGGCGGACAACAGATGTAATTTAAGTGTGCATATGTAATGCATGCGCATATAATTTTTAGCATATAATAGACGAGATTCAGTTTTAGGAGCAAATTTTACTATGAATATCAACTTAATGCATCCTGCAGAGCAAATCGTTTTACTTATCAACAGAGTTTATCAAAAAGGACTTACAACCACGTCTGGTGGTAACCTTTCAATTTTAGATAGCGACGGTAACATTTGGATTACCCCGTCTGGAATCGACAAGGGTTCGCTTACGCCTGACGATATTTGTCAAGTTCTTCCCGATGGAACGGTTATCGGAAAGCATAAGCCTTCCGTTGAACTTCCCTTCCATAAATCTGTTTACGAAACACGTCCTGACGTAACGGCTGTGCTTCATGCTCACCCGCCGGCACTTGTTAGTTACAGTTTGATAAGAAAAGTTCCAGAAGTAAATATTATTCCAACGCCACATCAAGTTTGTGGCCCTGTAGGAATTGCAAAATATGAAGTTCCAGGTTCATCAGAACTTGCGGATAGAATTGTTGCAGAAATTAAAAAAGGTTATAATGCCGTTATTATGGAAAACCACGGGGTTATTACTTGTGCAGACAGTTTATTTGAAGCGTTCAAGCGTTTTGAAACGTTAAACACGGCTGCTCAAATCGGTATTACCGCATCAATTTTAGGAACGCCAGAAGTTTTAACCGACGATCAGATTGAAATTAATGCAAGAAAGGGCTTGGTGGCTCTTGGCGAATTTATTCCCACCACGCATAGTTCTTTAGAAAGAAAATTAAGAAAAGAAATGTGTGCATTGATTCACAGATCTTACGATCAAGGTCTTTTCACAAGTACGCAGGGTACGTTCTCTGTTAGACTTGATAAGGATAGTTTCCTTATTACGCCATACGGTGTAGATAGAAAATATATCGAACCGGAAGACATTGTAAAAATTAGTGGTAGTTGGAGAGAAGCGGGAAAAACGCCTAGCCGTTCAGTAGGACTTCATAAACTTATTTATGATGACCATCCCGACGTTAATGCAATTACTATTGCGCACCCCGAACACCTTATGGCTTTCGGTGTAACGCATACTGAAATTGATAGCCGTACGATTCCCGAATCATATATTGCAATGCGTGATATCGTGCGTGTGCCTTTCGGTACGCCTGTGCTTGACCCGAAGAAGATTTCTGATTCGATATCTTCACATTCACCAGTTATTTTGGTTGAAAACGAAAGTGTTATTAGTACAGGGGTATCACTTATCAAAGCGTTTGACGTGTTGGAAGTTGCAGAATTTACTGCAAACACCATTATTCACGCAAAACTTATAGGTGATATCGTTAAAATTAGCGACAAGGAAGTAGAAGATATTAACAAGGCTTTCAATCTCGACTAATTAAAAATTCTATAAAATCGATTAAAATATATAAAAATACAAGTTCCGATTTCGGACTTTTGCGCCGAAATCGGAAAAAAGATAATATTTAAGGGAGAAATGTATGCGTCAAACTATTAACGAACTTATTAATATTTCGCAATATGCAGGTGAACGTGCTGATTACACTCAAGGTGGTGGTGGCAACACGTCTGTTAAGAACGATAAAAACGGAACGATGCTTATTAAGGCATCAGGCTATCGTCTTGTTGATATTAACGAAAATACTGCGTTTGTTGCGGTAGATCAAAAGAAAATCAAAGATTACTATTTAAACGTTGATTTGTCTGTTAAAAAGGATTATGAAAAGGAAAGTGCGGAACTTTCTAAAAATTCAGTAATTCCAGTTGACGGAATGGCAATGCTTCGTCCAAGTGTTGAAGTTGGTTTCCACACACTATTAAAGAAGTACGTAATTCACACTCACTCTGTTTATGCAAACATCCTTACTTGCAGTCAAGAAGGTGAAGCACTTGCAGAAAAACTTTTTGCAGATAAAGGTTTCGGATTTATTTTCCTTCCATACATAAACCCAGGCTTTGAACTTACGCTTGCTATGAAGAAGAAAATTGATGAATACGTTGAAGGAAAAGGTGTTTATCCTGAAGTAATCTTTATGAAGAATCACGGGCTTGTTGTAAATAGTGATTATCTTGATAGAGTTAAGGTTGTTAACACAATTGTTAATGAAACTATCAGAAATTATTTTAATCTTCCTGATGATTTTAGAAAGGTTGATTTAATTCCTACTGAAACGGGTTTTGTTTCTGATACGCTTACCGTTAAGTTGTTTGTTTCAGACAATAAGTTAGATAAAGAACTTTTGGATAGCGCACCGCTTTATCCCGATCAACTTGTTTACCTTAATAATATTCTTGCTCATTCTCCAAACACGCTTGTTGTTAAGGATGGTAAGGTTTATTATAACACCGACATTAAACAAGCAACCACTTTAGAAGAAACGCTTGCTGCATACTTATTTGTGTTAACTGCAATTAAAAATGCAAATCTCACGCTTTCAACAATGAACGAAAAAGAAGTTTACTTCATCAACAACTGGGAAGCGGAAAAATATCGTCGTTCAGTAAAATAATTCAATTTTATAACGTGACAGGGTTTGGTATCACCAAGCCCTGTTTTTTTGTTTTGTGATAGGTATTGCTATCACTTTGTAGTGTATGATGTCTGTATGCGACGGGTATAAACGGGGAAATAGCAAAAGTAAGAAGAAAACACCGACGATTACGTCGGTGTTCTCTTCAGGAAAAAATGTTCAAATGAACAAGTGTGAGCGATTAAAAGTTTAAGCGTGATGATAATGTCTTAAATTATCTTTTGCACGTTTGAATGCTGTTTCACGGTGTTTGTTGATTAAAAACAATGTGAGGTCTAAACAAACCACAAGCAAGTTAAATATGTAAAGCCCTACAACGTAGTTAAGATTTCCAGAGATAAACTTGCTTGTTATTCCTGCGATATACCCTATGATAATTGCAAGCATAAATATTAAACTTTTGCCCTTGGTGGAGCGAGTTTTGAAACTTTTATAAACGGATATCGGCCATGATATACCAAAACATGCAAGCATGATACACTCTAAAATCTGTGCCATAACTATACCCCTATAAAACTTACGTCTTTTGCACTTCAAGTTCTTATATTATAAACAAAGAAGTTTAATCTTTTGCTACGCAAAATCTTTATAAAACTATCGTTTTATTGCAAAAAACATACGTCTTTTGCGCTTCAAGTTCTTATATTATAAACAAAGAAGTTTAATCTTTTGCTACGCAAAATCTTTGTAAAACTTTCGTTTTACTGCAAAAAACTTACGTCTTTTGCACTTCAAGTTTGAAATATTGCGAAATTGCAAGTCCTTGCAAGCAAACTTTCAATTTCTTATATTATACTCTTGACAAATAATAATGTAAAATATATAATTTATATATAATTGATAACTTTTGGTTATGGATTAAGCAAGGGATAAAATTATGGATATTATTAAACTTAAATACTTCTATGAAGTCGCAAAGTGTCAACACGTAACGGAAGCGTCGGAAAATTTGCATATCGCCCAGCCTGCGCTTACAAAAGCAATTAAACTATTAGAAGAAGAGTTGGGTGTTAAATTATTTTTTAAGCAAGGCAGAAATATTAAACTTAACGATTATGGAAAATTCTTAAAAGAAAGGCTAGATAATCTCCTTCCAGAATTTGATTCGATTCCGCAAAAAATCACGGCAATGAAAAACAAGTTAAAGACCTTAATTCGATTAAACGTGCTTGCGGGATTTAATATCGTAACAGAAGCGGTTGTAGAATATAAAAAGAAGAATAAGGATATAGTGTTCGAGTTACTTCAAGGCTTTGAAGAAGATTCAGATATCTCCGTTTTTACAACAAGCAAAAATAAGTTAAGCACGGAAGAAGGTGCAGAAGCATCAGTTTTTGAAGAAGAAGTATATTTAGCCCTTCCAAAACTTTCAGAATATGCAACTTGTTCATCTGTAAAACTTTCTGATTTTAAGGATGCAAGTTTCATTAGTGTCGGTGGGCTAAAACAATTTAAGACTATTTGTGATGATTTTTGCGCAAAAGCGGGATTTATACCCAAGACGACTTTTGAGTCGGACTCTGCACACGCTGTAAGGAAGGTTATTGCGTCTAACGTTGGTGTTGGTTTTTGGCCAGAGTTTTCGTGGGGAAACAGTTCGCATTCTGGGGTGGCAGTTGTTCCGATAAGCGAGCCCAAGTGTTTTAGAAAAATAGTTGTAGTAAAACATCAAACGGGTAACGATAGCGTAGCGGTAAACAGGTTTTATGAGTTCCTGACAAACTTTATTGCAGAACAGCAAAATAAATCAAAAGGAAAAAACGCTTAATAATTACAGCGATTTTTAGTATTTATATTAGTATTAAAAGATACGGTCTTAAAACGTAATATGTGCATATAATCATATGTGCGAAAATAAATTTAATAAAGGTGGAAAGTAATGATGAAAGCAACGCTTATAACGGGCGCAACGGGTGGATTAGGAAAAGAATTTTGTAAATTGTTTGCAAAAGATAAAAACGATTTAATTTTAGTTGCGACGAATGAAGAAAGATTAAAAACGTTAAAGGAAGAACTTGAAAGGGAATACTGTGTTTGTGTAGATTACGTCACGGCAGACTTGTCTAAAAAATCGGAAATAGAAAAAGTATTTTCATATACCGAAGAAAAGGGGTATTTTGTCAACAACTTGGTGAACAACGCTGGGTTTGGTGATAGAACGGACTTTAAGGATATGAACGTGGATTTGCAATTAAAAACTATTGACGTAAACTGTTCTGCGCTGTTCTATTTCACAAGAGTTTATATTGAAAAAATGCTAGAAAATAACGAAGGGCATATAATCAACGTCGGGTCGATTGCAGGGTTTGTTCCAGGTCCGTATATGTGCACGTATCATGCAACAAAAGCGTTTGTGTTAAACTTTGGCGAGTCGGTCTGTCATGAAATTAGAAAGACGAAAGTTAAACTATTAACACTTTGCCCAGGTCCGTTTGAATCGGGTTTTGTTGGTAGGGCTGGAAACGATTGGACGTTCAAAAAAATCAAACCTGTTTCTGCTAAAAAAGTTGCAGAATACGGATATAAAAAATCACTTCAAGGCAAGCGTGTTGCAGTAGTTGGATTTAAGAATAAATTAACGGTTTTTGCTCCTAGATTTTTTAGTAGAAAATTCGTTGCGTCGGCAAGCGCAAAAACGCTTAAAAAAGGCGATTAATTATCAAAGGTAAAAACTTAAAAGGACGCTATTATTTAGCGTCCTTTTTATTTTGCATTATTCAATTTTTCGCTTGCTCATATGTAAAAATAATCATGTGCGCTAGCGTAACAAAAAGCGGGCTATAACTTGACAGGTAACGCTATCGTCTAGCGAAACCTGCTAGGTTTTGGGGCTAAAAGTTGGTGTTGTGTGGGGCTATTAACTTGCAACGGCTTGCGTTAATTTTTTCAACTAGTTCTGCTGGGGGGATTTTTTCGGTTATTAAATAGTCTATTTCGTCTAGTGAAAAGTCAGAACACATAAACGTTTTATTGAATTTTGTGCTATCGCAAAGCATAACAACTTTTTCAGAATTATTGCGCATTTGACGTTTAAGTTTCGACTGCTCGATATTTGCATCTGTAAAGCAAGCGTTTTTACTAAATCCCATGCAAGAAACGAATGCGATATCAGCGTGAATTCTGGAAATATAATCCATAGTGTCCGTGCCGGTAATAGAATTAGAATGATTGTGAACTTGTCCGCCTGCAATATAAATTTTAACGTTGTTGGTTTGCGTTAAAAGCATGGCGTTTCTAATCCCAGTTGTGGTTACCGAAAGGTATTTAAAATTGTTGAGTAGGGGAATCAAGAACCCTACTGTTGTACTAGAATCCATAAACACGGAATCACCGTTTTCGATAAGTTTAACGGCAAGGTTTGCAATCGTTCTTTTTGCAGAAGTGTTTTCCTGTTCTCTAATGGCGAGTGCAGATTCGTCGGCACGAGACTTAAAAAGCATTGCACCACCGTGTGAACGCTTGATAAGTCCTTGTTCTTCCATGGCACGCAAATCTCTTCTGATTGTCGCACCGCTAACGAATAATTCTGATGCAAGTTCTTCAACCGTGCATGATTTATTTTTATTTAAAATATCTAAAATTTCGTCCTGTCGTTCTAATGATAACATAAAGAATACCCTTTTTCCTTAATAATTTCGCCATAATGCTGGCCAAATGTTCATTTGTGATTAAATCTGTTCATATTTTATCATAAAAAAAATATTTTTGCAAGTTAATGAAAAGGTATTTAAAAAAATAAATATATATGGTATAATAACCATAATTGAAATAGTTTAGGAGGAAATTTGCAAAAATGAAAACCAAAGCAGTCAGATTATACGGAAAAGACGATCTCCGTTTAGAAGAATTTGAACTTCCCGAAATCAAAGACGATGAAATTTTAGCACGTGTCGTATCAGACAGTATTTGTATGTCAACCTTTAAGGCAGCAGAACAAGGTGCTGCGCATAAGAGAGTTCCCGAAGATATTGCAGAAAAACCAATTATCGTTGGTCACGAATTCTGTGGTGATATCATCAAAGTTGGTGCTAAATGGCAACATAAATTTAAAGAAGGTATGAAATTCGGTATCCAGCCGGCAATCGACTATAAGCCTGTTATGAACGGTCTTGGTGCTCCCGGATATTCTTATCAATATATCGGTGGGGACGCTACCTACGTTATTATTCCTAACGAAGTTATGGATAAAGATTGCCTTATTCCTTACGAAGGGGATAGTTATTTCAAAGCATCACTCGCTGAACCTGTATCTTGCGTAATCGCAGGCTATCACGAAAACTTCCACTCAGTATATGAAAACCACTCACATGAAATGGGTATTAAAGAAGGTGGCTCAGTTGCAATTTTAGCAGGTGTTGGACCTATGGGGCTTGGTGCAATCGATTACGGTATTCACTGTGATAGAAAACCATCACTTATGGTTGTAACCGATATCGACCAAGCAAGACTTGATAGAGCCGCTTCACTTTTAACTGTTGAAGATGCTGCTAAAAACGGCGTAAAACTTATTTACGTTAACACTTCTGCAATTGAAGATCCTATCGCATACATTAAAGAACTCAACGGTGGCAAGGGATATGACGACGTGTTTGTTTATGCTCCCGTATCAGCACTCGTTGAACAAGGTGATAAACTTTTAGGCGACGGTGGTTGCTTAAACTTCTTCGCTGGTCCTTTGAACCCTGAATTCTCTGCTAAGTTCAATTTCTATGACGTACACTATGCGTTCCACAGAATTACCGGAACTTCTGGTGGTAACAAAGCAGACATGAGAGAAGCAATTAAACTTGCAGGCGAAGGCAAAATCGATCCATCTATCATGATTTCGCACGTTGGTGGTCTTGATAGCGTTATCGACACAACGCTTAACCTTCCAAACATTAAGGGCGCAAAGAAACTTGCATACACCCAAATTTCAATGCCTATGACGGCTATTGCAGATTTTGGTAAACTTGGCGAAACTGATCCTTTCTTCAAGGCACTTGATGAAATCTGCAAAAAGAACAACGGCATTTGGTCTGCAGAAGCTGAAAAATATCTTCTTGCAAACGCAAAGCCTATCTAATATAGCATAACAACGTCACAGATATTGATTTTTGATATCTGTGACTTTGTAATATTTATTTGAAAAAAATAACAGACATATAAAGGAGAAAAACTGTTTATGGCAAATCCAGTATTGATGCCCAAGTCAGGCATCTCGGTTGAAAGTTGTATTTTAACCAAATGGAACGTAAAAGTAGGTGACAAAGTAAAAGTTGGCGACATCCTTTTCTCTTATGAAACGGACAAGTCTGCTTTCGATTTTGAATCCGAAGTAGAAGGTGAAGTACTTGCAATCTTCTGTGAAGAAGGTGATGAAGTTCCAGTACTTACCAACGTTTTAGTTGTAGGCACAAAAGGGGAAGACGTATCTGCTTTTGCACCTAACGGCGCAGCACCTGCGCCCGCAGCAGAAGAAGTTAAAGCACCCGAAGCCCCAGCACAAGCACCGGCAGCAGCACCTGTAGATTTATCAAACATTGATGCTAAGCCTGTTCTTATGCCTAAGTCAGGTATTTCGGTTGAAAGTTGTATTCTTACCGCTTGGAAGGTAAAGGTTGGCGACACCGTTAAAGTTGGAGATATTCTTTTCTCTTACGAAACGGACAAAGCTTCATTTGATCAAGAAGCAGAATTTGAAGGTGAAGTTCTTGCTCTCTTCGCAGAAGAAGGTGACGAAGTTCCCGTTCTTACAAATATTTGCGCAATTGGTAAACACGGTGTTGATGCATCTGTATTCGCACCAGGTGGCGCTGCACCTGCACCCGTTGCAGAAGAAGTTAAAGCAGCACCTGTAGCAGCAGCTGCACCTGTTCAAGCACCTGTTGCAACCGCAACTGCTACTGCAAACGACGGTTTCATTAAAGCATCACCAAGAGCAAAACAACTTGCTAAAAAACTTGGCGTTGACCTTAAGGCCGCAACCCCAACCGGACCTAACGGCAGAATTATTGAAAGAGACGTTAGAGAAGCAAGCGTAAATCCGAAGTGCGTAGCCGCTGCTCCTGTTGCAGAAGCAAAAGCAGAAGTAAAGACCAACGCACCTGCAGATTTCCACGCATACAAGGACGAAAAGATGTCCAACATCAGAAAGGTTATTGCAAAGAACATGGTAAACAGCCTTTCTACGATGGCACAACTTACGCACAATATTTCTTTCGACTGCACCAACATTATGGCTTTCCGTAAGTATCTTAAAGACAATGCGGAAAAACTTAAATTGCCGTCGATTACTATTAACAATATTATCGTATTCGCAGTATCAAGAGTTATCAAAAAGCATAAGGACTTAAACGCAAACCTTATCAATGGTGACACAATGCGTTACTTTGAACATGCAAATATCGGTATTGCAACCGATACGCCTAGAGGACTTTTAGTTCCCGTACTTTTCGGTGCTGATACGCTTTCACTTTCTGAAATCGCAGTTCAGTCTAAAAAGATTTCAGCAGATGCTTCTGCAGGTTCAATTAAACCCGAACTTTTATCTGGCGGTAGCTTCACGATAAGCAACCTTGGAACTATGGGTATTGAATCATTCACGCCTGTTGTAAATCCACCGCAAACGGGTATTCTTGGTGTAAACACTCTTGAAACTAGAGTTAAACTTGGCAAGAACGGTGAAATCATTCCTTATACGGCAATGAACCTTTCACTTTCTTACGACCACCGTGCACTCGACGGTGCACCTGCATCTAAGTTCTTAAAAGAACTCAAAGATTATCTCGAAAATTTCAGTTTCGAACTTCTTGCTGACGGAAACTGCATTTAATAGGTGAAGGAGATTGACTATGGAAACTTATGAACTTATAGTATTAGGCGGTGGCCCTGCAGGATATCTCGCAGCAGAACGTGCAGGACACGCAGGATTAAAGACACTCGTTATCGAAAAGAGAGAATTTGGTGGCGTATGTCTTAACGAAGGTTGCGTACCTAGTAAAACCTTCCTTAACTCTGCAAAAGTGCTTGACTATGCTAACCATGCAGCAGCATACGGCGTTAAGGTTGAAGGAAAGAACAGTATCGACCAAAAATTTGTAGTAGAAAGAAAGAACGGCGTTGTTAAGATGCTCGTTGGTGGTATTAAAGCCCAACTTCGTAAGAATAAAGTTACGATGAAAAACGCAGAAGCTTATATTGAAAGCAGAACGGAAGAAGGTATCGTAATTAAGGCTGGCGAAGAAAAATTCTTAGCAAAACGTTTAATTATTGCAACGGGTTCTATGCCTGTTGTTCCCCCGATTCCAGGACTTAAAGAAGGAATCGAAGCAGGATTAGTTCTCACCAACAGAGAAGTTTTGGATTTAACGGAAATTCCCGAAAAATTCGTAGTAATCGGTGGTGGTGTAATCGGTCTTGAAATGGCAAGCTACTTCTCATCAGTTGGTTCTGAAGTAACTGTTGTTGAAATGCTTGACAAAATTGCAGGTCCTACCGAAAAAGAAGTATCCGCAATTCTCAAAAAGTCGCTTGAAGCAAAGGGTGTTAAGTTCAACCTTGGTGCAAAAGTTACGGCTATTGAAAAAGACGGTGTAGTATTTGAAAAGGACGGCAAGTCTGATAAAGTTAAAGCAGATAAGATACTTTTAAGTATCGGTCGTCGTGCAGTTACCCAAGGTATCGGTCTTGAAAATATCGGTGTTAATACTGAACGTGGCGCAATCGTAACTGATGATTGTTTAAGAACAAACATTGCAAACGTATATGCAACGGGTGACGTTAACGGAAAGGTTATGCTTGCACACACCGCTTATAGAGAATCTGAAGTTGCAATTAACAATATTCTTGGTAAGAAAGATAGAATGCGTTATAACGTAATTCCTTCAGTTATCTACACCAACCCTGAAATCGGTACTG
>SVIE01000019.1 GCA_015069625.1 Clostridiales bacterium
TACCATATATAGCCCCTCCTATTATTTCAATATACAGTATATAACAGATAACAAAAAAAAGCAAGGAATTTCTAAAATTTCTTCTTTAGTATCCCTTGCTTAATTTTATATGTCGTTTCTAACTAAATCCTCATAAGTTTGCGGTTTAACAACGTATCTTGCTACTCCATCTTTAACCATAACGACAGGCGGTATAAAATTCCTATTATAATTGCTCGCCATAGAGTAATTATAAGCGCCTGTTGAAAAAACAGCAATAACGTCTCCCCTTTCAACACTAGGAAGTAACACGTCTTCAGCGATAATATCTCCACTTTCGCAACATTTTCCAGCAATCGTATATGTTTTAACTCCCTTGTCCATCATTTTATTTGCTACTTTAACCGTATATTTTGCTTGGTATAGAGCAAATCTTGGATTTTCAAACATACCACCGTTAATTGCAAGATAATTTTTAATGCCCTTTATTTCTTTAACGTTCCCAGCAGAATAAAGTGTAATACCTGCTTCACCAACGATTGAACGACCAGGTTCTAAAATTAAATAAGGTTTAATTAAGCCCTTTTTTTCAACGTTGCGCTTTAATTCTGTTGCAATAAGTTTAACGTAATCTGCATAATCAGAAACAGTTGTTTTAGCATCCCCATCAGAATACCAAATTCCAAAGCCACCGCCCATGTTTAGGATGTCAAATTCAATGCATAACGTTTCTTTAATGTGTTTATAGAATGAAGTCATTTTATCAACAGCAAGAACGTACGATTGCTTTTCGAATATCTGTGAGCCGATATGACAATGCAAACCTTTTAACTTTAAGTTGCTTTTTGTTGAAACATATTTAATAATTTCTTCCGCTTCACCACTATCTATTGAAAATCCAAATTTACTATCAATTTTAGCCGTTTGAATATAATGATGTGTGTGAGCTTCAATCCCAGGATTAACACGAATTAAAATCGTCTGTATTTTATTAGCGTTTTTTGATATTTTATCAAGCAAATCTACTTCATCAAACGAATCAACAACGATTATTCCAACGTTTGAACTAACCGCCTCAATTAACTCTTGTTCACTCTTATTATTTCCATGAAAAATTATCTTTTCTGTTGGAAAACCTGTGCATTTTGCCGTGTAAAGTTCTCCACCTGAAACCACGTCTGCACCAAGTCCAAGCGAGTTTATAATTCGATATATTTCTTTACAACTGAATGCTTTAGATGCGTAAGCAACCATACCATAGCCGTATTCTTTATTTAAGACTTCACTATATGCTAAACATACGTTTTCAATATGCGCTTGATCCATTACGTAAAGCGGTGTACCAAAATTTTTTACAAGTTCGATAGCATCTGCTCCGCCGATTTCAAGATGTCCGAAATTATTTATTTTCAAAGTGTTTCTTTCGTTCATGGTGTTTTTCCTTTCTTTTTTAATATTTTATCAAAAACTACCTGTTAATGTCAATGTTTAACAATTAAATATTTATTATTTACTATATAAACACACCTTATATTGATTCGCACCTATGAAAAATAAAAAAAGGCAATAAATTGCCTTTAATTATTAAATGATTTTCCAGTTAATTATAACGTTTTTTATTTGATCCAAATAAGTTGCCTTTAATATAGTTTCACTTGCAACCGCATTTACCGACGCAATTTCCACACCGTTTTCATATACCGTAAGTTTTCCCAAAATATCACCTTTTAATACAGGCGCTTTTACGTTTTGATTTGGCTTAAAATCTATTTCAACGTTTCTTTCTTCACCTTTTTTAGAAAAAAGATACAATGGTTTTTCTGCCAACACGCTAACGTTTTCTTTTTTTCCGCCTTTAATTTCAACAGGAATTTCCAAAGGATTTTTATTATCAACTAAAATTTTATTGTTATAGTTTGCAAAGCCATAGTTGAACATTTCAGAAACTTCTTTAAATCTTGTTTTGCTGTCCGGAGCAGAAATAACAACTGAAATAAACCTTAAACCATTTCTTATTGCAGAAGCACACAAACAATGTCCCGCCTCACTTGTATAACCAGTTTTACCACCATCACAACCTTCATAAAACTTGATAAGTTTATTTGTGTTAGAAATTTCAGTTACTCTGTCTTTAGGATGTTTTATCGTATCCATCCATATCCGTGAAAACTGATAATAATCTTTATGCTCTAATAACTCAGAAAACATTATAGCAACATCTTTCGCTGTTGAATACTGCCCTGCCTTAGGAAGTCCTGTACAATTAACAAAATTCGTGTTATTCATACCTAATTCCATGGCTTTTTCGTTCATTTTATTAACAAAAGCACTTTCTGAGCCACAAATTTTCTCTGCCATTGCAACACAAGCATCATTTGCAGATGCAACTACAATCCCTTTTATCAATTCACTTACTTGATATGACGCACCACTTTCTAAAAATATTTGTGAACCACCCATCCCAGAAGCCACTTCACTAACGAAAATATTATCATTTAGACTAATATTTCCGCTATCAAGTTCTTCAAAACACAATAATAACGTCATAATTTTACACATACTTGCAATCGGTTTCTTATCTTCAGAATTTTTTTCAAAAATAACACTTTTACTATCTTTATCCATTAAATATACACTTTTACTTTTAAATTCAATGCCGATATTATCAATACTTTCTGCAAAAGCATTAGGCTTTGTAAATCCTAAAAGAGTGCCTATTGTTAGCACAAAAGCGACCAAAATAAAAATTACAGAAAATTTTCTTTTCATGATACCTCCGTTTAGAAATATTTTCTGTAATTTACTGCTAATTATACTTTTTGTCTGACATAAAATAGTTAAAATTATCAATATTTTATTGATGATTTAACATGTTATCTATTGTAATACCAAACCCACGTGTTGGATCGTTTATAAACACGTGTGTAACTGCGCCAACTAATTTTCCGCCTTGAATTATAGGACTTCCACTCATTCCTTGAACTATCCCACCCGTTTGATTTAATAAGTTTTCATCCGTGATTTTAATCACCAAGCCTTTATTCGTATCATCATTAAAATCAGCCTTAACTATTGAAATAGAATATTCTCTCGGCGAGTCACCCGAAATAGTTGTAAATATAGTCGCATCACCTATTTTTGCACTTCCTATTTCTACTTTTTTAAGTCCTTTAATAAAATCATTATTATCTATTGTCGCAAAAACACCGTAAACAGTATTTTTATTTATAGTCGCAACGTTCTTATTATGAAATAACGTTCCATGTAATGCCCCTGGTACCCCACGCTTTCCTAAGGTTACCCCCGTAACACATGATTGACAAATGACCCCGCTCTTTACTTCCACAAGTTCATTTCTTTCGTCTAAAACAGGGTGTCCTAGCGACGCTATAATATTATTGCTAATATAAGTTATCGTCCCTATTCCATTAATTGTGTCTCTTAAAAACAAACCTAATCTATATTTTCCAATCGCATCTTTGACTGGTCGAATTGTTTTATATACATTTTCTCCGTTTCTACGTAATACAACTAATTTTTCACCACCCTTTTCAATAGCCTTTTCAACGTCTTTTGCAGAATTCACTTCATCTCCATCAATAGAGAGTATAATATCTCCCACTTCAATTTGAGAGTCTTTCGCAGGTGAAACAAGCCCGTTATCACTTAAAATTTCACCGACACCCATAACGTATGCACCACGAGTTTGAATTGTAAATCCCGCAGGCATACCTCCCAAATAAACTTCCGCACTTGCAGAAACGGGAAGCATTGAACCACTTAAAATTGTAAAAAACGCAAAAACCACCAAAATCAAATACTTAATTTTAATTTTTACCATATCCTTTTTTATCATTTGCATAAATAAAAAAAATATGCGTCATTTAGGCGCATATTTCTTGTTTTTTATAAATCATATTGATTCTTTATACGTTTTTGCTATTTTAAGAAGTTCCGTAGCATGTTCACGTGCAGATAAACTATCCACATTTCCACCAACAAGCCTAATAATTTCATTAATCTTTGCAGATTCATCTAACGATTTAACAGTTGTTACCATTTTACCGCTTATTTCCACTTTTTCGATAAACAAAGCATTATCAGACATTGCCGTGATTTGTGGCAAGTGGGTTATCGCAATCACTTGAACATCTTTTGAAATCCTAGCAAACTTCTCTGCAACAACCTTTGCTACGTTTCCACTAATACCTGCATCAATCTCATCAAATATAAACGTTGAAATATCGTTATATTTAGCAGTTTGAGCTTTAATCGCAAGCATAAACCTGCTCATTTCACCACCGCTAATAACACTAGATAACGATTTTAGCGGTTCGCCAAGGTTTGCCGAGAATAAAAATTCAACGGTATCGAATCCGTTTGCCGAATTGAATTTACATCCTGTTTTTTCAGGCACGTCATCAAAATGAACTTTGAAATTCGCTTTGCCAATACTTAATTCAGATAATTCTTTCAATACGTTGTTTGTAAATATTTCAGATGCAGAAACTCTTAATTTGTGAATATTAACATATAATTCATATATAATATTTTCTTTTTTAGATTTATCAATTAAAAGTTTTTCGGCCGTTTCATTAAAATGTTCAAGTTTATCTTTTTCAGCCTGTGCTTCACTTAAAAAGGTCATTATATCAGAATAATTAGCCCCGTATTTGCGTTTTAATTTCTTAATTAAATCTAAACGCTCTTCAACCGAATCTGCATCAAATTCGTTTTCAGAAAGATTATCAATAAGCGAATCAACGTCTGAGGCAATATCATCCATTTCAGACATTAAAGCGCCGATTTTATCCGCAAGCGAAGAATATTCAGCGCCATACGAAGCAATGCCTATAACAGATCTTTCAACCGAAGACAAAATATCGCCAGCACCACCGTCGCCATCAACTGCACTCTTAATTAACGTTAAAACGTTTAATATTTTTTCTTTATTTCTAATAGCATCACGAAGAGAAATTAACTGTTCTTCTTCACCATCTTTAAGTTCAGCGTTTTCAATTTCATTAATCTGATATTCCAAAACACCTAATCTTAAATTTCTAGACTCTTCATCTCCACCAAGCTCATCAATTGATTTTAATATCTGCTTGTACTCTGCGTATTCTTTTTCTAATTCCGCCTTGACCGCAGAAAGTTTATCCCCAGCGAATTTATCAAGCAAATCTAGTTGATTTGCCGATTTCAAAAGATAAAAATGCTCACTTTGTCCGTGAACGTCCAAAAGAACCGACGTAAACTTTTTAAGCATACCAACCGTAATCGTTTCGCCGTTCACTTTGATTGAACTCTTTCCATCTATGGTAAACTTTCTTGTAACGATAAGTTCATCTGATGCATCCATATCGAAATCGTTAAAAACCTGCGTTATAGCGTGATTATCCGACACGTCAAATTCTGCACGAACAACACATTCTGTTTCCCCTGTGCGGATTAACGACTTGTCCGCTTTTGCGCCAAGCACGAAATTAAGCGATTCTATAATAACAGACTTACCTGCACCAGTTTCCCCCGACAAAACGTTTAATCCACTTGTAAAAGGAATCTCAACACTTTCGATAAGCGCTATATTTTTAATAGATAACTTTTGTAGCATTATAACATCCTTAAACTTTTAACAACCATTTCTGCATCTGCACACGTAGGCGTAACGATTAAAAGGGTATCATCTCCTGCAATCGTGCCAAGAATTTGTGGCAGGTGCATATTATCAATAACACTTCCTGCGCTATTCGCATTTCCACTAAGCGTTTTTACCACAATAAGATTTTCTGCGTTAATTATAGATTTTACAACTTGCTTAAATAAATTAAGCATTTGTTCGTTTAACGACGTATTCACGGGTATCGGCTTGCAATATTTGAACTTTTTAATAGTTCCCGCACACTTAATTAGCCCCAAATCATTAATATCCCTAGAAACCGTTGCTTGAGAAACGTCATAACCTTTATCTAAAAGTTTTTGAGTAAGCTCTTCTTGCGTGTCGATTTCAAAATTCTCTATTAAATTTAAAATTTCATCAAGCCTGTTCTTTTTGCTCATTTTTTCCTATTTATTCCTTTTTAACTTCTCAATCAATCTATTATAGAAATTTGAATCGTTCTTTCTTAAAAAAACGGTGTTATACTTTGCTTTTTTAATGGAAATCTTTTCCCCTTCATCAAGCACCCCGATAAGCTTGCCATCTAAAAACACGCAAGCCGAAACTTCCCCAACTATTTCTGCTTCACAAACTGAATCAGCAGAAAAAATAACAGGGCGATTGTGAAGTGAATGTGCAGAAAGCGGTGTCATTGAAAACGCTTGAATCCCCGGCGCTAAAATTGCACCACCTGCAGACAACGAATATGCCGTTGAACCCGTTGGCGTACTAACAATAATTCCATCTCCTGCAATTTGATCAACAAAATTACCGTCAATATCAACTTTAACGTTCAAAATCATCCTTGAAACGTTTTCACGGTAAATTCTTTGAATAACAACGTCGTTAAGTGCATGATATTTTTCGCCCTTGAACGTAACTTCCATGTTTATTCTTTCATCAATTTTTAAGTTTCCAGAAACAAGTTCAGATAGTGCCTTTTCTACTTCATCACCTTCAAATTCAGTTAAAAAGCCAACTTTTCCAGCGTTTATACCTAAAATCGGAATATTGTTTTCCCCTGCAAATTGAGCGGTGGATAAAATCGTTCCATCCCCCCCCACACATACAAACGTATCTGCTACAATATTTCCCGTTAAATCGGCTTTTTCTACAATTTGATAGTCAACACCTATCTTTTCACATGCAGAAATAATCGCCTTATTTAGCGACTCATCTAAAATTTTTTCCTGATTTACATAAAGCAACACTTTCATAACATCACCTTACTTGTATAATAACATAAATATGCAATTTTTACAAGGAAATTGCATATTTTTATGAATAATTTATTTTTTATCACTCAACAGATTTTAGAAATTTCAGAAAAAGGCAACGGACTACGGTCAGATTTACTTAAAAGAATTAAAAACTCCACGTTCTTTTCTTCAGAATTTGGTGCACGTGTAATTTTAAGTGGTTTAAGCCCAACGCCTAATGCGCAATCGTAAATAGTTCTGCATGCCTCTTCACGATATATTTTATCACGCACGATTCCATTCTTAAATTTAATTTTCGCGCCGATTTCAAATTGCGGTTTTATAAGTAAAATTATTTCACCACAATCACTAATAAGTGATGACAAAACGTTCATAACCGACGTTGCCGAAATAAAACTTAAATCTGCCGTAATTAAATCAAGTTTATGAGAAAAATCTTTCAGCGTTAATTTTTTTGCGTTTTTAATAATACGTCTAACTTTTGTATCATTTTTCAATCTTTCATGTAACAGGTCGTCATTCAAATCAACAGCAAACACCATTTTTGCACCATTTTGAATTAAACAATCGGTAAAACCACCCGTGCTTGCACCAATATCAGCAACCACCTTATCTTTAACAGAAAGGTTAAACTCGCTTAACGCCTTATCTAATTTATAACCACCAAGACTAACAAACGACTTTTCCTGAACAATTTTAATATTGCAAGAGCCGTCAACCGATTTAGAAGTTTTATTCTCAACCTTGCCGTCTAAATAAACTTCCCCACGCTCAATTGCTTCCTTTGCCTTGTTCCGTGATTCAAAATATCCGTTGTTAACCAAATAAACGTCTAAACGCATAGTTTTATGATTTTCTAAAATACATTTTATCAGTAAACCCTTTTAAAAACTCTGAATTAGGAATTTCGTCAAGAATTTGCTTACATTTTTCATAATGAATTTTAGCCCTTTCTCTTGCCCCTTCAACGCCAAAAACCTTAACGGAAGTTAATTTATCCGCTTCTTTATCTTTATGTGGCGTTTTACCAATAGATTGAAGATCACCTTCTTCATCCATTAAATCATCCGTGATTTGAAATAATATTCCGAGATTAAAAGCAAATTCTTTAAGCAACGCAAAATACTTACCACCAGATAGTGCCGAAGCAACTAAAACAGGCGCCATAATTAATTTTGCCGTTTTATTTTCATAAATTGAATATAAAATTTCTTCTGTCCAAGCAGGATTTTTTTCATTTTGTAAATCCAAAACTTGTCCTGCAATCATTCCGCTAGGCCCAGCATATTCTCCAATGATTTTAAGTGCTTTTGCTTGATCACGATTAAATTCTTTATCTTGCAAACAAACTTCAAAAGCATAGTTTAAAAGCCCGTCGCCCGCCAAAATACCGATTGCCTCACCAAACTTTTTGTGCGTTGATAGTTTACCCCTACGATAATCGTCATTGTCCATAGCTGGCAAATCATCATGTACAAGCGAATATGAATGTATCAATTCAATAGCCAAAGCAAAGTTCAAAACTTTGTCTTTATCAACGCCTAATATATCTGCCGTTGCTAGCGCCAAAACGGGTCTAACACGCTTTCCGCCCCCTTCAACAGCATACTGCATTGCATCCGCCAAAACGTTAGGAAATTTATGATGAAATTCAACAAATTGTGTCTGTAAAAATGAGTTAAAATTCATTAAATACTCATTGTATTTACTATCAACGTTATGCATTTTTCTCTCTCCGAAGCGCACAAAGATATGTATTTTCAAGAAGCATTGCAATCGTCATAGGACCAACACCACCTGGAACAGGCGTTATATAACTTGCCTTTTTTTCGACTTCATAAAACTTAACGTCACCAACAAGCCCCTTTTCCGTGCGATTAATACCGACGTCAATAACTATTGCGCCTTCTTTTACCATATCCGCAGTAACAAATTCAGGTCTGCCGATTGCAGCGACTAAAACGTCTGCATTTGCGCATATTTCCTTTAAGTTTACAGTTTTACTATGACAAACGGTAACTGTACAGTTTGCTTGCAAAAGCAATAACGCCATGGGTTTACCAACAATATTGCTTCTACCTATTACAACCGCATTTTTACCACTAAGCGGAATATTTGTACTTTTTAACATCTGCATAACGCCAAACGGAGTGCACGCCACCGTTGTTTCTTCGCCAATAACGAGTTTACCAACGTTTTCGGCTAAGAATCCATCAACGTCTTTTTCCGCAGGGATTAAATTTAAGATTTTACCTTCATCTAAATGCTTAGGAAGTGGTAATTGCACCAAAATACCGTCAACATTTACATCTTTTGCAAGCGCAAGCACCGTTTCTTCCACGTCTTTTTCCGTAGAATTCTCGGGCAAATAATAGGCAAGCGATCTCATACCAACGTATTCAGTAGACTTAATCTTATTTTTAACGTAGACTTGAGAAGCAGGATTCTCGCCAACCAAAATTACGGCAAGTGTAATTTTCCTGCCGTAAGTTTCTTCAAATTCTTTAACTTTTATTTTTAATTCATCTTTCAGTTTCGCAGAAAGTTCCTTTCCGCTAATGATATTAGCCATTATTACATCCCCCTTGCATATTCTGCAAGTAATCCGTTAACGAAATCGGTACTTTTCTCTGTTGAAAACTTCGCAGCAAGTTTAACCGCTTCATCAATAGCAACAACAACAGGCGTTTCCTTGAAATTATCAAGTTCCGCAAGTCCTATAAGTAATGCGCATTTATCAGAAGCAAAAAGTCGCGATAAAGTAAACCCCTCCGCCATTTTTTCTATAATGTCTAAATACTTTTGCTCATTATCTTGAACCACCGCTAAAAGATCAGATGCAAATTGCCTGTCTTGATCGTTTAATCTGTCATCTTTCAGTAACACAGCAAAAAGCTCCTCATCACCAGGATTGAAGAGCTGTGCAAATAAAAATTTAAAAACTGTTTCTCTTGCCAAACTTCTCATAAGTAACCCAATTATTTATTTTCGTTATTGCCCACTTTTTTCGGCATGTCACTAAATATAACGCCCTTAACGATAACGTTAACACTTAAAACGTGATATTCCGACATTGATTCAACGTTATGCCTAATTGCTTCTTGAATCTTAAACGCTACGTCAGAAACACATTGTGAATAGTGAAGTTTAACCGCAACGTCAATATTTACCCCGTCTTTTTCATACGTAACCTTAATTGCGCTACTACGTAATTTTGAACGTGGAGCAGGTGCAAATAATTCAACGAAATCAACTTCTTTTAAGGATAAAATAACTATTCCGTCAACAATTCCTTCACCGTAAATAATTTTTCCTTCGTGTCTGTTTTGTGGTATTTTCTTAAAACGTGCCATAAAATACTCCGAATTTTTTTATTGCACTATTATTCTACCACATTTTATCCTTTTTGCATAGTGTTTTTTAAGAAATAGGAATAATTTTTACATTTTCAGGTGACGCAACCATTTCTTCTTCTATGATCGTATAGATCATAATTGCATCATCAGTCGTCAAATCTGCCGATTTTGTGATAACGTTAACACTATCAGATTCAAGCCCAATTACAACAACCACGTCTTCAAACCCGCACGCCTTAATTAAACTTTCCAAAAGCATTTCTTTTTCGGTCATCTCCACAAGTTCAACCTTCATGGTTAATGCTTCAGAATGTTCTGCACTGCCTTGCTCTGCGGATGCAATCACCGAATCAAGTTGTAACAATTCTTCGTTACGATTTGTAACTCGTTCCGACCTATACTGCGTAAAATAATTTGCAGTTGTTACTACCGCTCCCGCATTGTTGTTTGTTGGTGTCGCAGTCAAAACAAAATTAAATATTGCAGTAACACCAAGCAACGCAATCATACAGGATAAAATGATAATCTTTTTCTTTTTTGTCATGGTTTCTCTCCTTATTTCATTGATAAAATTTCAATTTTATTTATATTTATATCCAACAACGACATTGTTGCATTTTGGATTTTTGTTAACACTGCAATATTATTTGCCCCTTTTGCCACAACAAGCACACCTGTAATTTCGGGAAATTTTTCCTTTAAAACCACCGTTTTTCCATTTACAAGTATGGGAGTTTCCACCGTCTCTGTACCAGTTGCCGTTTCCGTTACGGTTGTTTTCATTGCTAAAACCGTTTCCATTCCAGATTTTACGTTAATTACAACGTCAACTTCGCCGACTCCTGAAATCATACTTAAAGTTCTAGATAACCTACTTTCTAAATCGTTAACGTAACTACTAACTTGATCTTGCGCCTTGTCGTCAGGTTCCTTAAATCCACCAAAACACAAGATTACAGCAACGATAACGAATAGAATTATTATTAAAAAATATTGAATCTTTTTGTTTGATTTAATTTTTTTAAAAAAATTAACCTTATTTTCTTCCATACACCGAAATAGCACCTTTATCAACGCTTAAATATTTCATTAACAACTCGGTAATCTCATCAATAATATCTATATTCATTTCATTTGGTTTAATAACCGATTCATCAAAATATACTATAACTTTTTTGATTTTATACGCAAAATCAACGCTTTCATAGTTTATCGTGACCGAATCAACATTATAACCTTTATCCAACAACAACGTTTTAGTATCATTTTCTAACGCCTGTGTTTTCTTAAAATCGGTAAACTCAAGATAATCTTGTTGAACAGACCATTCTAAATTTGAAGAAACATTAAAATCATATTCAACGTTTTTTAAATTTACTAACGGTTGAATGATTACAATAATTGTAACAAGTGAAAATATACTTTTAATAAATCCACCAATTTTTCCTTGCGGAGCAATCAATCCTATAACAACTGTTAATACAATCGTCGCTGAAACACTTAAAACCCAACTATTCATATCAAACAAAAATAGAATTAGCAGAGAAAATCATTAGTAAAATTGTAACGAAAAACATTATTCCCACCATAATAATCGACACAATTAAATAAGTTATGCTTTTTGAAATACTCCCACAAAAATTAGATATTTTAACGTCGGAAATAGGTTCTGTTATTGATGAAATAAGTTTTAATGCCAAATTTAGCACCACCATATATAAAATCGGAGAAAGCAAATTGTAAAACAATGCCAAAACAACAACAATTCCAATACTGTTTTTTATTAAAATACTTCCAGCAACAACTAAATCAAATCCGCTTCCAACAAAACCACCTATTATAGGAACACCATTAGAAATAGCATATTTTAACGCCTTAAAGGAAATTCCATCAAAGTTACCTGCCGTAATTCCTTGTGCCGTTATAAAAAAACCATATATTACAACCACCAAGCCGACTAACCATTTTACAACACTTAGAAAAAACTCAGCATATTTTTGTAATTTTATTTCGGGCGAAATATCCGATAATATATTAAAAATACAACTAATTCCTATCAGCGGAATTACAATGATAGAAAAGATTTTTGAAATTCCGCCAGACAACAATGCTACTGCCGGTTGGTAAATCCCTGCAGAAACTTTTCCACCGCCCGCTATCATTAAAGTAAGTATTATGGGTGACATAATTTCAGTTAAATTCGCTATGTTTTTTATAATGATTTCCACTTCGTTAAAAATAGAAATTAAAATACTTGATAAAATCAAAGCGACTGATAAAACAGCAACAAAATTTATAATATTCGTCGTCCCGTCTGCTAGCGTTTTACTTTTTATATTATTACAAACGCCACAAAATACTGCTATCCCCACCACTCCGAACAACAACGGCAAAACATCTAAGATTTTATTCATAAAAACGTTAACAACGTAATTCACGCCGTCGTTAACACCTAATTCAAATTCACCAGAAAGCAAGTCTTTAACGACGCTAATAAAATCCTTGCCTTCCCCTATTGTTAAATTTTCATTGTAAAATTCTTCTAAATCCCCTAGTTCCAAATTTTCAAATTGGTCATCAATATTATCCGACAAAACGTCCGCATGCACCGTAAACACCGCAGGCAAACAGAAAATTACAACTATTATTAAAGAAACAAGTAATGCTTTTCTATTTATTTTCTTCATTGCAACAACGTTGTCATCATATTAAATATAGCGTAAATAATCGGCAACGCCATAATCAATATAACTAGTTTCCCCACAAAAACTAATTTCTGTGCTAGCGAAGGGAATCCCAAATCTTCCACCGTGCTAGCCGAAAATTCCACTAGATATCCTATCGCAGTAATTTTTATAATCAACTCAAAAAGCTGACTATCCACACCTGTCTTATTTACCAAATCATCAAGGACTCCGAAAACTTGTCCTATATACTTTAATGCAACATATATAACAATTATTCCGCATGCTACTAAGGCAAGCGTGGCAATTTCTGGGTTAACAGAGCGTAAAAACAATATAATTATTGAAAAAACTACAATTAATACGCAAATTTTAATCATTTTAACTAAAATTGAATATAGTTTTTATCGTCTCAAACAAATCACCAATCATGGTAATTACTAGCGTCAATACAATAATTAACCCCACTATAGTTACTAACGTTGCAATATCATCACGATCGCTTTTTTTCAAAACTTGTACAATAACGGTTATTAATATACCAATCGCCGCAATTTTGAATATAATTTCAACACCCATAAACCCACCTACAATAAAATAATCAATATTGCAATTCCGATTAGAAACCCTAATTTTACATATAAACTTTTATACTTTATCTCTTCTTCCTTTGCTTTTTTGAGTTCTCCCCCTATTTCCAACTCAATTTTTTCCAAAAATTTTAATTGAGTAGCTTTATCCGACTTTCCAATTGTATTCAAATAACTATCAAGATAATCAACTTCGCTCTTTTTAAGATGTTTTAGTTCAATTTGCTTTTCAGAATCACAAAAGTGTTCTTTCATAACATCAAAAAACAATGATCTTTCTTTATCCGTTTCTTCAATTAACGATAAAATTGTTCTTTGAGAAAAGGCAACTTCCGTTTTAAGTCGAGAATTAAAAAAATAAAAGTCTTCAAAATACTGTCGTCTAATTACGTATTTTTGCGATAACATGATTGAAATTATCACGCAAATAACAATAGCTATAACACCTAAAAATACACTCATAGGTAATTAAATCCCTTATCAAAAACACCTTTAATTACACCAGGTTTACCCTTATTATCTAATACCACATACCTAGAAAACACACCATCTATAAAAAAGTGCTTAGATTTAATATCTTTTAAGTTTGCGCCATGACAGGTTGCAATTATTTTCGTTCCAGAATCAACAGCACTTTCCACACACTTCCAATCTACTTCTTCAACTAACTCATCTGTAAATACAACTTGTGGCGCTAACGATCTTAATCCACACTTAAAGGCATATAATTTATCGGAATATTTTATATAATCCACGTTTTTTGTCGTGCAATCAAACAATTCCCCCCTTTCGTCAATAACCAACATTGGAAAAATAAATCTATTATCAAAAATCGATATCAAATCTTTAAGCATTGTTGTTTTTCCATAAGTTGGCGGGGCAATCAACAAAGTGTTGTAAACTTTATCATCATCAACCACAATATCAAAAAGGCTATTTGCACACCCGCTCTGCACGTGCGGAATTCTGACATTGATTGAACTAATATTTTTAATCGTTACAATATTTCCACCATCAAAAACACATTCTCCTGCAACGCCAATTCTCACACCTTCTTTTGTTGTTATATATCCGTTTTTTAATCTATCATTAAATGCATACACAGACTGTTCTGTAACGTTATTTATTATCTGATTAATATCTTCTGCTTTTGCAACAATTGCTTGTCCTTCTAAAAACGTCCCGCCTAAATTTGATAAATATACATATTTCCCTTCAAAATTTACAACAATCGGTCTATTTTCACGAATTCTTATTTCATAAACCTTACTAACGTCAATATTATTTAAAATATTGTTAATAACATCTGGAAGAAAACTAAGCATCAATAAATAATATTCAAAAAATATAAAAATAGAACGAAAAAACCCTGCCTTATAGACAGGGTTTAAAATTTAACTATAATCAAGAATTAGTCTTTATTGATTAAATCTGCGATCGAAGCGCCACCGTTATCGTTATCTTTCCATTCACGAAGTTCAACGTCAGCATCTTCTTCTTTTGCGGCACGTTTTTTACCTTTTGCAGGTTTTTCTTCTTCTGCAACCGGTGCAGGTTCTTCTTCAAGCAATGCTTTAATTGAAAGAGTCATCTTTTCTTTTTCTGCATTGATTAATAAAATCTTTGCTTCAACTTCTTGACCAACTTGAAGTGCAGCGGCAGGATTTTCAAGATACTTGTTAGAAATTTGAGAAACGTGAACAAGACCGTCAATTCCTTTTTCAATTTCAACAAATGCTCCGAACGGAACAAGTCTTACAACCTTACCTTTAACAACGTCGCCTTCCTTGTATTTATCAGCAACTGCATCCCAAGGTTTAGGTTGTAATTGCTTATAACCGATAGACACTTTTTTGTTTTCAGTATCAATCTTTAAGATAATGAATTCATATTGTTTATTAAGTTCTAATACTTCTGCACAATCTTTACAACCAGTCCAAGATAAATCAGAAATGTGTGCTAAACAATCAAAACCATTAACGTCAACAAATGCGCCAAACGGAGCAAATCTTACAGGCGTTCCTAAAATGATATCGCCTTCTTGGATGCTTCCGAAGAATTCTGCTTCTTTTGCAGCCTTAATAGCATCACGTGCTTCTTTTTCTTCAACAAGGATTACTCTTTGTGAAGCAACTATTTGACGACGTGGGCCCTTTGCTTCAATTTTTTCAGCTTTAAGTCTTAATTTTTTACCAACGTATTTTTCTAAATCCTTAGCAAAACCGAGTTTGATTTGTGAAGATGGAACGAAAACTTGATATCCGTTGTATTCACCAAGTAAGCCACCCTTATTTGTAGCGGTAATTTCAACTTCAAAAATCTTTCCATTTCTAACTTCGTCGATTTCCGCTTCAGCCTTCATAACTTTTTCCATTGCTTTTTCAGAGAGTTTAAGCGGATTTTTGCCGATAACCATAACTCTGATTTCGGTGTTGATACTTTCTTTCGTGTATTCGTTAAGAAGTTCACTTTTTGCAATATCAATATCACCTTTTTGTCCTAAAGAAAGCGTAATGCCATCGTCGTTTACCGAAGATATCGTAGCCTTTACGATTTGACCGGGCTTATAATTTCTGGGTGTTCTAATTTTGTCAACAGCAGCTTCAAATTCTGATTTAACTTCTTTTACTTCGCTTGCTTCAACAACGGTCTGTTCTTCCATTGTAACGGGTGTTACGTTTTCTTCTGTGATGTTTGCCATGTTCGAGATAACCTCCTGAAATTGTTCAATCGGTGTCGATGCACCAAAAACAATTCCTATCCTTTTATAATTTTTCATTTTTTCATAATTAAACAGCGACGGATCAACGACTCTAAAAACGTTTTTGCAGTTTTTCTGACAAATATCATAGAGTTTTTGAGTATTGTTACTGTTAGCGCCACCTAAAACGATAACCGCTTCACACGATTTAGACAATTCGTCCGCCTCACTTTGACGCTTAGTTGTAGTATAGCAAATTGTTTTGAAAATATCAACTGTTTTTGACTTATCTATATTAAAATTTTTAATAATTTCGTCAAATTTCTGCTCCGAATAGGTTGTTTGAACCACAATACAAAGTTTATCTTCTGAAACTTTGGATAATTCTTCCGCTGATTCAGTTATTAACGCCGAATTTTCGCACCATCCGTTTATTCCAACAACCTCAGGGTGGTTTGCGTTGCCAATAATGATAATTTTATATCCTTTCTCGTAATGCTCGGCAACAATCTTTTGAATATCTTTAACAAACGGACAAGTACAATCAATTAAGTTAACGTTTGCATTTTTTACTTTATTAAAAGTAATTTTAGGTTCACCGTGCGTTCTAATTAGCAACGTGTCCCCATCCTTAAATTCCACGTCGTCAACCTTTTCAATAGTAACGATTCCACGTTTTCTTAAATCTTCATTAACAAGCTCGTTATGTATGATTTCACCTAAAATATAGTTGTTTTTTCCCGTTAATTTTTTCGCTTGATCAATCGCACGCTTTACACCAAAACAAAAACCGCTATATTTTCCCTTAACAATCTCTATCATTTTTTAGTTTTTTCCTTCTTGCGTTTTTTTGCAAGCTTTTCTTTTAATAAAACGTGTTGTTCAACCATTTTATCATAGATAATTTTATCAATGTCCGCCGTGTCTTGATCTGTTAACTTTTTACCATAATACTCTGTAAGCTCAAATGGTTGACCAATAATTAAATGCGTTCTACGTAAAAATCTAGATTTTCTTAAAATCATCATCGGAACAATCGGACATTTTGCTTTTATAGCAAAAACCCCCGATCCACTTTTAATCTCTTGAAGTTGATCAGTTCCCGTTTTATTTCTTGACCCCTCGGGAAATACGACCAACTTGTGCCCCTGTTTTAATACAGATATCGCTTGCATTAATGATTTCAAATCAGGCTTTTCTCTATCTATCGGAATAGCACCGAAAGATTTAACAATTTTACCAAACAATTTATTCTTGAAAATTTCTTTTTTAGCCAAGAAATAAATATCCGTATGATAAGCATCTGCAACAAACCCACAATCTATCCCCCTAAAGTGATTGCACACCATAACAGCGCTTCCTTCGGGGATATTTTCTTTCCCGTGAATTTTATAAGGATAAAAAATATTAAATAAAAATAACGGAATTCTATGCCAAAATCTCATGATAAATTCTCCTTTTATCTCAAATTGAAAATAATTAGTATTTTTATAATTATTTTTAGTCCTTTATGCGTAACATAATCGCAGAAACAACCTCATCAACACTCATAGTAGACGTATCGATTACTACCGCATCGTCTGCTTGTTTTAGGGGGGCAAAATCTCGATTACGATCATTATAATCTCGTTGTTCAATCTCCTGCATCAATGCATTATAATCTACGTTATGCCCTTTTTCAACTAACTCTTTATATCTTCTATCCGTCCTTTCTTTGACACTTGCGGTAACAAAAAACTTATAATCTGCATTAGGCAAAACAAACGAGCCTATATCCCTTCCATCAAGCACACAAGACATTGATGAAGCAATTTTTCTTTGCATATCAACCATTTTAAGTCTAACGCATTTCAACCTTGAGATATCGGATGCAGCCATTGACACGTGTGGCTCTCGAATCTTTTCAGAAACGTCTTCTCCATCCAAGAAAGTTCTTTGAGCCCCATCAACGTATTTAATCTGCAAATCAATATCGTCAATAAAACTCTTGACCCCTTGCGCATCATCTACCGCAACGCCAAGTTTTAACGCTTTAACAGCCGTTGCACGATACATAGCACCCGTATCAAGATATAAAATGTTCAATTTTTGTGATAAAATTTTTGCTACCGTACTTTTTCCACTACCAGAAGGGCCATCAAGTGCAATATTAATAATTTTTGTCATTCGCTTTTCTCCTTTATGCATTTTCACCAGCAACAAAGCCTGTTGAAAACGCTAATTGTAAATTAAATCCACCGGTATAAGCATCAATATCAATTACTTCACCGGCAAAATATAAACCTTTAACAATCTTACTTTCCATTGTTTTCGGGTTAATTTCTTTAACGTTTACCCCGCCAGCCGTTACGATTGCTTCAGCTATCGGCCTTAATCCAGCAAATTTGAGTTCGAAATTTTTCAGTACGTTGATAATACTTAATCTCTCAACCTTGGTTATTTCTGCACATTTTTTATAGGTTTGAACGTTCGCTTTTTTCAATACGGGTTCTACCAAGTTTTTGGGTAGCAATGAACGCATTGCGTTTTCGACAGATTTTGCACGATTAATATCGAATTCTCTTGTTACCCTTGCATCTAAAACGTCTTCACTAAGTGCAGGCTTCATATCAATATATAATTGAACGTTTTTACCTTGGAATTTATTAATTATAGCCGAGCAAGATAAAACAATCGGACCTGACACACCAAAATGCGTAAACAACATTTCGCCAAACTCTGAAAAAACCGTTTTTCCATCAACTTTTGCCGTAAAAGTTACGTTTTTTAACGCAAGCCCTTGTAAGTCGTTATGTAAGTCCCCTTTTAATATTAGCCCAACAAGTGATGGTTTAGGCGCAATAACGTCATGTCCAACAGTCCCTGCAAACGTGTAACCATCACCCGTGCTTCCTGTTGCAGGATAAGAAATACCGCCCGTGCAAACGATAACAGAATCGCCAAAAATTTCACTACTTTCAGTTTTTACACCCTTAACAGTTCCGTTCTCAACAATTAAATCTGTAACCTTACAATTTAGCCGAACGTCTACGCCGTTTCTTATCAACGCTTTCTCAAATGTCTTAGTAACGTCGCTCGCCTTATCACTTTCAGGAAAAACACGTTTTCCCCTTTCAAACTTAACTTTTAATCCGTTTTCCGTTAAAAAATCGACTAAATCTTCGGGCGAAAACCTATTTAGCGCGCTGAAAACAAATTTAGGATTACCAACAACGTTATTTATAAACTCATCAACAGGCACATTATTCGTAATGTTACAACGCCCCTTGCCTGTAATATAAATCTTTTTGCCGAGTTTTTCGTTTTTTTCTAGTAAAATAACGTTATTTCCGTATTGCGACGACACAACACCCGCCATCAAGCCTGCCGCACCACCGCCAATTATAATAACTGTTCGCATTTTTCTTTCACTTCACCAAGTTTTTTGTAATCGGTTTTATTAAACAAAATAGGTGTAACCGTAATATAACCTTTTTCGCACCAATAAATATCGCAATCTTCTTCGTTTTCTAAACAAAGTGGCTCACCCGATAAAAGATATTCCCCTTTTGCAACTTCCACGTAATTATCCGAATAAATGTGTTTACCTAGCGACGTAAGTTTAACTCCTTGAATTTTCTTGTTATTATCAGGAAAATTAATATTCCAAACATCACCTTTTTCAGATAACGGCAATAAAAAATTGATTATTTTTTCCGTATAATCTGCAAATAAATCATAATCACCGTTTTCCAGATTATAAGAAGAAACTGCAAACGAAACGTGCCCAAAAAAAGATGCTTCTAATGCAATCGACACCGTTCCAGAATACAAAATATCAGACCCTAGATTATGCCCTTTATTTATACCGGCAATAACGATATCCGTATTAAAATCCTTAAATATAATCTTTGAAAACTTAACACAATCAGCAGGCGTTCCTGACAAGGCATATACATCAAACGCTTTGTCAATATCAACTTTTTCAAGTTTAACAGACTTTGAAATAGTTAACGAATGCGAACAAGCCGACCTGTTACCATCTGGCGCAACCACCAAAACGTTATTATTTACCGATAATTTTTTTGCAAGCGACAAAATACCTTGACTATAAACACCGTCGTCGTTGCTAAGTAAAATATTCATATTTTAACCCGAATTAGAAAATCACTCTTCTTTAGTACTATCTTTCTTCTTTTTTCTTTTGAAAAAAGCTTCTATTTTTTCACCGTTTTTATAAACTAACCACGTAATTAATGCCGTAGCAATAAAAAGTAAAATCCATAGCAATATTCCCCACCACGTATCATACGGGATAATACTGCCGTTCATAGAAAACGACGAAGCAAATACGGTTATTATACGAGTTATTATTATCATAACCACAAAAAAACCGATATTCATAGTAGTTATCCCCGCAACGAAACACAAAACGTCATCAGGGAAAAAGGGAAAAAGAAACATAAAAGTTAAAATTATTTTATCTTTACCCTTGATAAATTTAAGTCCTTTTTTAAGCGAATCTTCACCTACAAGCCACTTTACAACCCTATAACCAAACACTCTACCTAAAAAGAAAGCAACAAGCGAACCTAAAATTATACCAATACAACTATAAATCGCACCTTCAAGCGGGCCAAAAAGCAATACTCCTGCGCCAACCGTTATAAAAGATGGAATAGGCAAAACCACAACTTGTAAAAACTGAAGCACTATAAATAAAATAACAGCCCAACTTCCAAATGATGCTATATATTCTCTAAATCCTTCTACACTACCAACTTTATCTAAAAATCCAGACGTTTCTAAGGCATAAAGCCCTACTAAACAAATTGCTATTAAGCAAATTGTTAAAAAGAACAATTTATAGACAAATTCTTTTGATAGTGAAATAAATAAAATGGTGCAAAAAGTTAAAACGGCAATAATTGCCACGCTTACGCCAATAAATACCGCCGAGTATTCTAATACAACGCCTTCACTAAACGTATCAATATATAAAACGCAAAAAATAATTGCCGTAACACCAATTAATGCTACTAGCGTAATAAATAATGCGTTTTTAATCAATTGTTTCTTATCACCATTTCGCATAATAATATTATATTACTAATAGATAAAATTTAATCAATTTACGTATTTTTTATATTCTTCTCTCGCAATTTTATCACAGCGATTATTATACTCGTTATCAGCGTGCCCTTTAACCTTTATAAATTCAACCTCGTGCTTTTGCATTTGTTCTAAAATGGCTTCCCAAAGATCAACGTTTTTTACTTCACTTTTACTTGCCGTGCGCCAACCTTTCATTTGCCACTCAAATATCCAACCTTTATTAAAAGCGTCCACCAAATATTGCGAATCACTATAAAGTTTCACTTTACATGATTCTTTTAATGCTTTTAGCCCCATAATTGCGCTTAAAAGCTCCATGCGGTTATTAGTAGTGCTTTCTTCACTACCACTTACAATCTTTTCAACGCCTTTATAAATTAAAATAGCGCAATATCCACCTGCGCCGGGGTTTCCCGTACATGCACCATCAGTATAAATTTCAACTTCTTTCTTTATCATATATTTTCCAACTCTTCCGAACGCTTTACACAAGCATCAATTGCCTTTTCCGTTATTTCCGAAAGTCCTGCTTCTTTATAAGTTTTCACCGCTTCAATGGTAGTGCCACCTTTACTGCAAACGGCATTAATTAGTTCATCAATAGACTTATCCCTATTTGCAAGCACCATATTTCCTGCACCTATCATTGTTTTTGTCGCAAGAAGCGTCGCTTGTTCTTCGGTAAGCCCCCTACGAACACCTGCTTCAATAACACCTTTTAGAAACAAATAGAAATATGCTGGCGAACTTCCACTAACTCCAGTAACAACGTTAAGCATATTTTCTTCAACTGGAACTGTTACGGCAAGCGGATTAAATAAATCACTAATAAATTTAACGTCTTCATCACTATTAAAATCACTAAAATCTATTCCAACAGCACCACTACCTATGGAACAAGGTGTATTCGGCATGCATCTTGCAATTTTAGCATTTGGAAAAACATTTTTAATTCTTTCCTTTTTAATTCCCGCCATAATTGAAATAAATTTATCACAAGTTGCACCTTTTATCCCCATTAAAACATCAGAAATCATCTGTGGTTTTACAGCAAAAAGCACAAATTCTACATTGTTTGCCAAAATAAAGTTATCTTTTATAACGTTAACGCCAAGTTTATTCATTTTATCAAGCGCAACGTCATTTACGTCACTCACAATAATGTCGTTAGGGGCAATTGCTCCTTGCCTTAAAACGCCTTGAACAATAGCCGTCGCCATAAAACCTGCACCGATAACACCTAATTTAAATTTCTTTTTCATTTTTCACCTTAATTCGTTTGACTAAAACAAACTTTTATTATATAATCAATATGCTTTTAGGGGAGTGGCTCAATTGGTAGAGCAGCGGTCTCCAAAACCGCCGGTTGCGTGTTCGAGTCGCGTCTCCCCTG
>SVIE01000080.1 GCA_015069625.1 Clostridiales bacterium
GGTATTTCAAACTTCACGCAATGGCTTGCAGTACACTTTGCACCTTGCGGAATACGTTGTAATGCAATCGCTCCTGGATTTTTTGTAACCAACCAGAATAGAAGTCTTTTATTCAACGAAGACGGAACGCCCACAGCAAGAACAGGCAAAATTCTTGCCGCAACGCCAATGAAAAAATTCGGTGAAATTTCTGACCTTTTGGGCGCTCTTTTATGGCTTGCTGACGATACTGCAAGCGGTTTCGTTACGGGAACGATTATTCCTGTTGACGGTGGTTTTTCTGCTTATAGCGGTGTTTAATAACGTTAACTTGGAGAAAACTATATGATTACTAAAAATGAAACGGTTGTTAAAATAGACAGTTCTTTAACCAATGGACTTTGCAGGATTTTAGCGACTTCTAAAAACAAAATTAAAAAGGCAGACCTATTAGTTGGTGAAAGGAAAACGGGCAGAAAATTTAACTTTTCTTTCGTTGGAAACGATTGTGTAGTTGCGGGCGAGTTTAAAATAGATACTCCTACTTTGTGGAATATTTATGATCCCGCTCTATATGATTATGAATTGTCAATAGAAACCGATAACGGTATTGAAAAAATAGACGGAACGTTTGGCATTAGAGAACTTACTACTAATGGTAAAAACGTTTGTCTTAACGGTCGTCCACTCTTTATTCGTGGGTATATAAGGGGCATAAAAGCTCACGACCATCTTAATAATTGTAACCTGCCTATAAAAGAGTTTTACAGAAAAAACATAATGCAAGCAAAGAAGTTCGGTTTTAACTTCGTGCGCTTTCACTCGACTATCCCATGTGAAGAATTTTTTCAGATGGCAGATGAGTTAGGTATTTTGGTGCATTTAGAACTTCGCCCTGAAGAAGATGAATATAACAACCTTGAAGAAATGATTACAACAAAAATGGACTTTGGCTCTGACGAGTTTATAACTAATGTTGTTGAAAGTTTGTATAACCATCCGTCGCTTGCAGTTTATTGTATCGGTAACGAAATAAAAGGACTTAACGGCGAAGAGCGCTCTAAACAGATAGGTGCGCTTATTAAAAAGTTGGACGGCAGTAGATTATTCTTAGACACTTGCGCTTGGGGAGCTAATAATAGGGAAGGCGTTGATATTGACGTTCAGCACATGAGTTATTATTTCCCATTCGGTAAGCACGCTGGTATGTACGAAGATACCGAAAATCTTTTGGTCTGCGGTTCTGCAGGCGGTGAAATGCTGAGCAATAAATGCAATAATTCAACCGTAACAAGAACGCTGTTTTTCAACGTTCCGCTCATTGCACACGAAGTTTGTCACTATACTGCGCTCCGTGATTTTAAGTCGCTTAAAGAAAAGTTTAATCGCTACGGAACGAAAGAGCCGTGGTGGATTGATGAAGAACTGAAAATGATTGACGCAAAAGGGTTTTCTGATAAGTATGACAAAATGTATAAGGCAAGCAAAGATTTTCAGTTAGAATGTTGGAAGATTGCGTTTGAAGAAATGCGTTCAAGTTCGCTTTTGGGCGGTTTTCAAATGTTGCAGTTTACCGATACCGATTATTATGAAAATTCAAACGGCGTAGTCGATTGTTTTGACGACGCAAATTATATTACTCCTGAAAGATTTTTAATTTTTAACGGCGACGAAGTGTTGCTCACAAAACTCGGTGGAAGAATTTTCTTTGAAAACGAGCAGTTGGATTTGCCAATTATACTTTCTAATTATGGCGAAAAGAACGATAAGTTCGCAAATCTTTCATACTCGCTTGAAGATGCTGACGGCAACGTTTTCGCTAGTGGTAAAATGGATGAAATAAATGTTGCAAGACGTGGTAATTATGAGATTTGCAAGGTTAAATTCGCATTGCCAAAGGTAAACGGGGCTAAGGCTCTAATTTTCAAAGTTAAACTCGAAAATGAAAACGGCTTGTATTCGTTTAACCAATGGAATATATGGGTTTATGAAAAATTTAACCCAATGTCGTATAAAGAATTTATTTGCTATGAAAAAGGCAATTCAGTAATTACCGACGATTTCGATAAAGCGTTTGAAATGCTTGCTAAAGGCAAAAACGTTTGTCTTGTTTATAGAAGTGATTGGACAAGGCATTTAATCAATCAGTCAATGCAAAATCCTAAATATGCTTTCAAGGCTACTTGGAATAGGTTTAAGCCTGTTATTTGGGATAGGGGAACTAACTATGGTGGGCTTTGTGATAGCGCACTTCTAAATAAATTTGGATTTGCAACAACTGATTTTTATGACGTAAATTACTCTGTTTTAACCGAGGACTGCGATAAGATTTCGCTTGATGATTTCCCTGTAAAAGTTAAGTCGATTATACAAGGTATTGATAAAAACGTTAGAGATAGATTTGATGCTTATACCGTGGTTTTCAATCTCCCAGAACTTCAATATGATAGAACGCTTAGAGATTTTTCATACTTGTTTGGCTTGAAGGTTGGCAAGGGTAATTTGTTGGTTTGCGGTATGAATATGACAGGGCTTGATAAAAACGAGCCATCAACACTCGCTATGGCACAATTTATTATAAAATATATGAATTCTGAAGAATTTAAATTTGATAGCCAAATTGATGAGAAAACGCTAAAAGAGTACCTAATCAAATGCGCAGAAAAACCAGTAAAAGAAAGAATGATGACTCAGTTCTGGCAGTTAGACGATACGCCCGTTGAGTCAAAACAATATTGGGATGATTCAAGAGCGTATTTAAAAGATTAGTGAATAGATAAATTAAAAAAGTATTAAATCCATTGGGAATAGAGAAGTTTTCAATGGATTTTTGCTTTTATAATGATAATATGTCGTAAAGATATTGCATATTTGAAACAAATAGAATAAAAAAAATAAAAAATAAAAAAATTTTGTCAAAACCCATAAAAAGTAATTGACAATGTTTTCGTTTTTCGCTATAATACATAAGCATTTAGAGATAAGTGCCAGCATGGCGGCGTAGCTT